>JBDTEB010000124.1:0-8602 GCA_039922795.1 Chitinophagaceae bacterium | reverse complement strand
TTATGATCAAGCCAGGTTCGCATAGGCTGCTCACAAAACTGCACGTCGTATTCACCCATGGCTTTCAGCGCGTACAACGCACTATCGAAATCCCACCCCTGGTTAGCATCTATGCGTAACCGTATGTTGTCACCAACAGCCATGCGGATATGCTTCACGCGTTCAATGTCCGTAGTGGCATTCTTGCCCAATTTGATCTTGATTATGTTTACCCCGCGGTTAACAAAACCCTTCGCGATCGCCGCCATTTCTTCGGGTTCACCGATCCCGATGGTGAGGTCGGTTTCCATCTCGTTCGAAGAACCACCCAGATAGGCATAAAGTGGTTTATCTGCGACTTTTGCGGCGATATCATAAAGCGCCATATCGAAAGCGCTTTTAATCGTGCCATTGAAATCCGCGTATTGATGCAGTTCCTGCATGCGTGTTTCAATATCGAGCGCTTCCTTTCCTTTCCAAATTGCGGCAAAGTCTTTTGCCATTTCAAAACATGTCGACTGCGTTTCGCCGGTTATCATCGGGAAGGCAGAACATTCGCCTGTTCCCACTGTGCGTTCATCTGTATAAATCCTGATGAGCGTGTTCTGCGCGTGATGCATGGTACCTGTGGAGATAACAAAGGGAAAGATGGGAATACTAAACCGAACTATTTCTATTTCCCTGATCTGCATGCTTCAAAAATAGTTCAATGTTTGCAGTTTTTCCCGTTTGACCAATGCAGTCATCACGCAAAAATATTCCCCTGTTTCATTCCGCTGCCCGAGTCGAGAGACTGCAGGTAATCTTCGGCAATGGTTATATGTTTCCTTTGTTTCTCTGCGGGCATTTTATCGTATGTGCCAAGCAATAAACCAAGCCTTGGATTCCGTTCAAAAAAATCCCGGTGCACCTGCATAAACCGCCAGAAGAGTGCGTCCCATATTTCCGTCCATGGCCCTTTTTTAAAGTCACTCATTTTGAGGAGGTAGTTGCTTCCGCTGATATAGGGTTTCGTGGCCATCAGCCCGCCGTCGGCAAACTGCGTCATGCCGTACACATTGGGTACCATCACCCAGTCATAACTATCGATATACATTTCCATAAACCATCGATATACTTCATCAGGATCAAACTCGCAGAGCAACATAAAATTAGCCAGCACCATCAGGCGTTCGATGTGATGGGAGTATGCCGTAGTTAATAACTTTTTGATCACGATATCGAGGGGAGGGATACCTGTTTCACCCTTCCAGAAGGTCTCCGGTATCTTCCTTTTAAAGCCCCAGAAATTCGTCGTTCTTTGCCGTACGCCTTCCCGCTGATAAACGATGCGTATAAATTCTCTCCACCCGATTACCTGTCGCAGGTAGCCTTCCAGAGAATTGAGCGGAATCTCGGTCTTATCTACAGCTTCCAGGGTTTTGTTCACCACTTCCTGTGAATTCAGCAACCCGATATTAAGCATCGGCGTTATAATGGAATGATGCAGGAAATTTTCCTTCCCTACCATCGCATCCTGGTAAACACCGAAATGTCTGAACCTGTTTAACAGGAAGTCATCAAGCCAGGCACGCGCTTCTTCAAAGGTGACAGGATAAAATCCGGGATCGTTTTCAGATGTCAACTCACCATAGTTCCCGGGAAAGTTTCTCTGCACATATTCCCTTGCTTCTTTTACCAGATTATTTTCCCCTACGAGCTGAATTTTTGGGAGGATGCCCGACGACGGGAACTTTTTCCTGTTTTCTGCATCATAGGTCCACTTTCCACCTTCGGGCTGGTTTCCGGTATTCAGTAAAAGTTTGCGCTTTTTTCTTTGCCAGATGTAAAAGTCGGTGAGAAAATAAGTTGATTTCTTTTCATAATATTCCTCAACGTCTTCAAGCGTGTTCAAAAAATTGGGCGAATTATATTTGACCAGGTTAATCCCGCTTTCTACAGACGCTTTTCGGATTCGCTTTTCCAGCCAGTCATCTACGGGGTCCACGTAATGTATTTCCGTGATTTTATTTTTTGCCAGGTGAGGGATTAACGTCCTGATGTCGGCGATGTCCGTATGGCTCTCAATATAATCGACCCTATGCTTATTGCAAACCAGAAATTGTTCATATCCCTTCATAGACGCCCGATGCAGAACGAGTTTCTGTTTGTGAAAGGAATATTGTTTAAAGAACAGCCATTCTTCCACGAGATAGACCGGGCGGCCAGTGGTTATGGCCGGATGCTGTTCAAAAAGCTGATGGGGGAATATGATCGTTGCTAAATTCATGTTGTATGAAAATCAAATACAATTTTAATGCCTTCCGGATGGGCAATAGCCGGGACCCGAAAAAATATTATCCCGTTAGAATCAATGTCATCCTGCCACATTTCGAGTACTTTTGAAAGGAACCAATTGACCATATGACGCCGCACCCGCACGAAATATCTTTTGACAATACGGAACACGCATTTGCCTACAAATCGAACGCTTCTTTAAAACGGGCACGCTTGCTTTTTTCCACCATGTCAAAAGGCTGGCTGGTGCAATTAGGCACAAGATTAACACCCTGGGCGATAAGAGCCGGACTTCCTGTAAAAAGGTTGATCAGGTCAACAATTTTTGGCCAGTTCGTAGGTGGAGAAACGCTGGAAGAAACATCACTGGTCTCGGATATGCTGGAGAAATTCAATGTACAGGTGATCCTCGATTATGGTGTGGAAGGCAAAGAGGGCGAGGCGAATTTTGAACATGCCTGCGAAGAATTCATCCGGGTGATCAACTATGCTGCAGAACAGGTGAATATTCCCCTTATCAGCATCAAGGTTACCGGTTTCGCAAGCTTTGCCTTATTGGAAAAACTACATGCTTCGCAGTTGACAAACCGCAGCACCGAAGGCATTTTATCTCTTGAAGCACTTACCGAAGAGGAAAAAAATGCCTGGGAACGAGTAAAGGTGCGCATGGAGCGGATCATTGCCATCGCAGCGATGAAGCAGGTTGGCGTATTGGTGGATGCAGAAGAGAGCTGGATCCAGGATCCTGTTGACGCACTGACGATGCAGATGATGGAAAAATACAACAGGCAGAAAGGGATCGTGTACAATACCATCCAGCTTTACCGGCACGACAGGCTTAAATTTTTAAAGGCTTGCCATGAACAGTGTGTGCAGAAAAAATTCACACTGGGTGCAAAACTCGTACGTGGTGCTTATATGGAAAAGGAGCGGGCTCGTGCTTCTTCCATGAATTATCCTTCACCCATCCAGCCCAACAAGGAAGCGACCGACACGGATTACAATCTCGCCATAAAATTCTGCATCGATCATATGAATGAATTTTCATTGATCGTTGCTTCGCATAATGAAAAAAGCAATCTTTATGCAACACGCCTGCTTATTGAGGGTGGTTATCCTTTAAGTCAGCCCAATATTCACTTCTCCCAACTTTTCGGGATGAGTGATAACATTACTTTTAACCTCGCGGATGCGGGATGTTCAGTGAGCAAATATTTACCATTTGGTCCTATTAAAGATGTGGTGCCCTACCTGATGAGAAGAGCCCAGGAGAATAGTTCGGTAAAAGGACAAACAGGAAGGGAACTGGGATTGATTGAAAAAGAACTCTCGCGCCGCGGAAAATAATTACTACCTCATTATTCTCTTTTGTTTCAGCATAGGCTGAGGAAGAATGGCCCTGGTGGTCGTCCAGTGATGCGGACCTTTCATCATGTATTCGCGGCTCTGTTCAATAGAATCCATCACCTGCGAGAGAATGGCTTCAGGTTCCGCATCGTAATCAATGACAAGCGGAGCTTTAAAAGTCACCGTCAGTTGAGATCCGGTTTTCTTAAGTTTCAGCCCTGTTTTATTGAAAGCTCTCCAAAAACCATTAATGACCACGGGTATCACGATGGGCCGGTTGATCTTGATAAGAAGCGCAGTGCCCTTGCGACCCGGTGCAAAAGGTGTAGTAGTGCCTTGAGGAAAGGTGATCACCCAATTATTTTCAAGGGCGCGATGGATTTTTCGGGTGTCGGACGGATCAAGTCCACGCCTGACCTCACTACCGTTTTCTTTCCATGTACGCTTGACCGTAAGCGCACCGGCGAGCGTAAAAAGCCTGCTGATCCAGCTGCCACGCATGGTTTCTTCTGCTGCAACATAATGGACCCTGGTGAAAGGATTGAGTAAATAGTATGGCAGCCCCAAACGATTCATCTTTCCCCATTTAACCGCTGCAAAAATGTGCAGGAATGTGATGACGTCGGCAAAATAAGTCTGGTGATTACTTACAAAAAGAACATTTGTTTTTGGGAGAGATTTGAGATGTTCAGTCCCCCGGATTGTAAGTCGGTTGAGCAAAACAAGGGCCGGGTATGAAAATATTCCTACGAGGAGGTATACCACTTTCCTTACACCTTGCCAATTTCTCAGTCGTTTCCAGATTGAACTCATCAGCTATTTTTTACAGGCAGCAAAGCGTCAAATCTACGTCATTTCATTTATAAAACCGATCGAAGTTACCTCAGCCATCACCTATCTTTGCGCCTTTTTCAGGAATATGTTGAACACAGTAATATTTGACATGGATGGGCTGCTTATCGACTCAGAACCGCTCTGGGAGACAGCCGGTATGGAAACCCTTGCCGAATACGGAATCTCCCTTTCGCGGGACGAATATTACCGCTCCACAGGACTCAGAACCAGGGAATGGGTAGAATTCTGGTTCGCCTATTTCGGTGTAGATGCCATCCACACCGACGCAGCCATCACAAACATCGTTCAAAAAGCCATACAATATATTGGAAGCGAGGGAGTTGCTTTTCCCGGAACCTCCTATATCATAGACTTTTTCAAAGAACGCAATTTCAAGATCGGACTGGCCACCTCATCCCCCCTGGACCTGGTGAATGTGGTTATTTCCAAACTCGGTTTGAAGAACAGGTTTGACATGTTTACCTCCGCGGAATTTCTCTCTTACGGAAAGCCACACCCGCAGGTGTACATCGAATGCGCCGCAGCGCTGGGATCTACCTCAATTTCATGCCTGTGTTTTGAAGATTCTTTTAATGGGATGATCGCTGCAAAAGCTGCCAAAATGAAATGCGTGGCCATACCCCATACCTCTCACCGACACGAAGCCCGCTGGGGCGCCGCAGACCTGACGCTCGATAGCCTGATGGATTTCAATGATGAGGCGTTGGGGCGATTACAATGAGTGGACATAGCCAAAATTACCTCACATCGCCTGCCATTAAAACGGCTTTGGCGCCTTCTTCAGATCATACTTCAACTCGTATCTTTCGTTAAGCTGTTTTTGTTTGTTGTTCAGGTCAACATCTCTTCCCCTGATAAAAGCACGTTCGATCACGCTGGTTTTCATGTCAAGAAGATCACCTTCCGTGATAATCAGGTTGGCATCTTTCCCAACTTCCAATGAACCTGTTTTGTCAGAAACGCCCATGATCTTCGCTGCGTTCAGGGTCATCGCCTGGATGGCTTCTTCTTTTCCAAGACCGTAAGCTACGGCCGTACCTGCGTTGAACGGAAGGTTGCGGTAACGGGTTTCTTCGTTCTCATCATTCAAGGCAAAAACAACACCTGCCTTCTGCAACATCGCCGGTGTTTTAAAAGGCTGATCAATGTCATCATCTTCAGTAGAAGGAAGAGCGTGCTGTTCGTTCAGGATAACCGAAACATTGTTTTGTTTCAGAATATCCGCGATCTGCCAGCTTTCGCTGCCACCAACAATCACGAGGTCGAGATTAAATTCTTTTGCCATTTCGATGGCAACAAGCATTTGCCTCGTTTCATCGGCATGCATAAATACTTTTTGGGATTTGTCGAAGATTCCCTTCAGTGCGGCATATTTCAGGTTATGTTCTTTGTGTGTGGCCTCGAGATTGTAAGCCCGGGCCTCTCGCAGAAAAGTCTTGAGTTCCTCGATCTTGTCTAAAGATTGTTTTAAGGGATCGGCCTGAACACCGCCTGCGGCGCCACCATTTGGTCCACCAGGAAACCCGCCACCTCTTCTTCCACCACCACGGCGGTTGAGCAGGCTAGGAAGGCGCATGTGCATGGCGTCATCCATTTTATAGGCAGCATCTTCCCACTTCCACGCGTCCAGCTGAACCAGGGTTGATGAACCCATGATAGTTCCACCTTCCGGAGCAACGCCAGCGAGCAATATACCATTTGATTTCAAGGTATTGATGATCTTGCTATCCGCGTTATAGGCCACGATCGAGCGGATATTTGGATTATAATCACCTAGCTCCCGGAAATCATTTGTACCCCGTGTGGCACTACCGCCAATTTCCTTGAGACCAAGATCCGTTACCGGAAGGATCAGGCCAGGATAAATCTGTTTGCCTTTTGCATCAATAGTCGTGGCACCAGACGGCATGGGAAGGTTTTCGCCAATCTTTGCGATCTTGCCATCAACCACTTCTATGGAGCCATTATTTATCACGGTTCCGTTGCCGACATGGATGGTAGCACCTGTGATAAAATAATGCTTCTTTTCGTTCTTCGCAGGATAAACATCATCCTGTGCGTAAACCGAGACAGAGGACAGCGCAACCAACCCTGCTAATAAAAATTTATTTTTCATGTGTTTCGTTTATTGGTTATCGTTATCTTCTTCATCAACATCGTACAGTCCATGATGATGTTCATGGTCGCCGCAGGAAAGTGCCGAGTGCTGGGTAGGCGTTGCGGCGATTGTTGGCGCGCCAGAACGTTTTTCACCAACCAGTTTCTGAATAAGCCGATTGCGTTCTGACGCAATTGTTTTACGTAATTCCAGATCTCTCGCCATGTCATAGTAAACAATTCCGTCTACGATGGTCTTCTCCGCCTTGGCATAAATGGTTGTAGGATTAGCGCTCCAGATCACAATATCCGCATCTTTCCCGGCTTTCAGACTTCCAACCCTATCCGCAACGTGGAGTGCCTTTGCAGGATTGAGGGTAACCATTTTAAAGGCCTCCTCTTCGGTAAGTCCGCCGTATTTGATCGATTTGGCTGCTTCCTGGTTAAGGCGGCGGGCCATTTCAGCATCATCAGAATTGATACAAACGTTCAAACCAACCCTTGTCATGATGGCCGCATTGTAAGGGATAGCATCCTGTACTTCCGCCTTGTAGGCCCACCAGTCAGAGAAAGTAGATGCGTTGGCACCATGAGCCAACATTTTGTCGGCCACCTTATACCCTTCAAGAATATGCGTAAAAGTATTCACCTTGAAACCGTACTTGTCGGCAACCCTGATCAAAGCAAGGATTTCACTCTGCACGTATGAGTGACAGGTGATGAATCTTTTGTTGTTGAGTATCTCAACAAGCGCTTCCAGTTCCAGATCCCGTCTCACCGGCTTTGCCGTGGAACCCTTCTTTTTAGAATCAACCTCATAAGCCTTTATCGCCGCTTCGTAATCTTTGGCGCGGGTGAATGCATCTGCAAATACTTCTTCCACACCCATTCTCGTATCAGGGAAACGGGTATTGTTTTGAGAGGTAGTTCTTTTTACGTTTTCTCCCAGGGCAAACTTGATAAAGCCATCCCAATTCTTAAATTTCAAGTCATCGTCGTTAGCACCCCAGCGAAGTTTGATCAGCTGTGTTTGTCCGCCGATGCTGTTGGCAGAACCGTGGAGGATATGCGAAGTGGTTACGCCACCGCCAAGCTGGCGATAAATGTTGATGTCTTCAGGGTTCAGGTTATCCGCTATCCTTACTTCAGAAGTCACTGACTGTGCACCCTCATTAATGGAAGATGCGGCAATGTGCGAGTGTTCATCGATGATACCCGGAGTAACAAATTTACCGGTAGCGTCGATCACCTTTGCTGACGCGTCGGTGATATTTTTTCCAACTTGTACGATCTTGCCATTTTTCACGAGGACGTCGGCATTCTGAAGAATACCTTCTTTCTCGTTGGTCCATACGGTAGCATTTTTAATGAGCATATTTTCAGCGACAGGCATTTCCTCGAAACCGTAGCCATCAAATGGGTAGGTCACTTTTCCCAGGTGTAGCGCTATTTTGCGACGTACTGTAGTATCGGGAGAAGTTGCACCAGATGCTGTATAGGAAGCTGTCCAGGTGAACCGGGCACCTGCTGTGTCCTCTCCTGTTCCGCTCCAGTCGGATCCTGCAGATGCCACTCCGGAAAGCCTTGTAGATGCACCAGTTGGGGCCGCGGCACCGCCGCCTGCACCACCTCTTCCACCACCAGGGCCACCGCCACCGCTTCTAACGCGGGCAGAACCGAAACTCATGTTTACGATCTTGCCATTATAGCTGAATTTTGTCGCTAGAGTATCCGTGCCGATCAGGTTTGCCGAAGAACCGCTCTTTACATCAAGCTTGTATTCTTTTGCACCGGCGGGATAGTTCAGTACAAGTTTGTAAATGCCCTTGTATTCTGACCAGCCCATATCGGATACCACATATTTATTCCCTTGCACCCAGTTCTGGTAGATCACGGTACGGTCGTTGAAAATCGGACCTGATGTGATCAGGAAGTTAGCCATCTTCCCTGCTTCGAGGCTTCCCACCTTATCAGCGATTCCAAGCAAAGCTGCAGGCGTTTTTGTAAGGGCGTCCATGGCGGCACTTTCAGAAAGACCATATTCAAT
>JBDTEB010000123.1:0-8345 GCA_039922795.1 Chitinophagaceae bacterium | reverse complement strand
GTTCGTTCATAACTGTTTTCAAGACCCGTTAATCCTACATAGTCTCCCATCTGGTAGAAATTTCTGGATCGCCTGATGATCCCGGAATCTGCCTCACCCACATAGCCCAAAATATGGGCACCTGCTTTAAAAGGGTAAACGCGAACAGGCCTTTCGACCAACGTAAAGCCGGGAAATTTGTAAATATTCTCTTCGAGTTTCGCCTGCATGCCGGCGGGGAGAAGATCTTCAAAAACGCTGGGCCGCACATTACCGTTTTTGAATTTGGCATCGTTGATGCGTTTTCTGAACTCGCTGGTATCTATTTCCAAAAGCCGGCAAAGCGCGAACGTATCGATACCCTTTACCTGGGAAGGAGTAACGGTAAGATCGTACAAAATAGTATTATTTAGTATGGCCCTCCCCTTACGGTCGAATATAATGCCCCGGTTTGGATAAACCCGTTTCGGATAAACCGCATTGTCCATGGCGAGCTGCTGGTACTTGCTGGAAAGTATCTGCAGATTAAACAGCTGGGCAACAATAATCAGGAAAATTCCAATAAAGATGAGCCGGATAATAGAACTGCGGGACTGATTGAAAACAGACATTGTCTGATAAAAGATTTAGAATTGCGGTTTAAGTCAATTTAAGATAATAAACGATAAAAAAGTCTTTTCATACCTGATAATCCTGGAAGAAAAAGTTAAGCTGTATTGGTGCGGTAGCGTTCCTTGCGAAAAAAAAGCAGTTCAGTTACCAGAATAAGCAGAAAGCTGACCCCTGTTGTTGCAGTCACCTTCCCAAGAAAATACAAAAAATCACCCCCGTTCATCCATTCCAGAAAAACAAGATAGCTGTGATGGATGAGGGTTAAAACAAGCACATAAGTTGAATATGGAGCAAGTCCCATGCTGGTAATAGATGGAGAAGCATAGTTATGATCTGCTCCGTCCTGGGAAATCAGCAGGTTGATAAGGAAGGGACGCAGGTAAGCAATCAATACACATGGTGCAGCATGAAGTCCCGGAGTATTTAGAAAATAATCCAGAGTTAGTCCAAAAATGAAGGCCACTGCCATTAATGAAAACCTTGACATGCGAAACGGTAGCCAGAGAATGTACAGAAAATACAGGTAAGGTGTGATGAACCGGTGCAGGCTGGGCACCTTATGCAATACAAAAACCTGTACCAATATGAACAGTGCGAAACGAATAATATTTTTTAACAGGCTGCTCATGATTATTTGTACAGTTCGGATTCTAATTGCGCCCGTTCAGGTTTTTGGGCGTCGTCAATAATGTACACATATTGAACATTGAAAAAGTTGGTGGCTGTTTTTAATTTAATCGTATAAAAGTTACTGCTTTTATCATTGATTATCGACTCAACTGTTCCCACCATAATATTTGGTGGGTAGATAGATGAGAGCTCGCTGGTCAACACGGTATCTCCCCTGGTAATTGCCGCACTTTTTGGAACATCCTTCATTTGGATGAAGCGCTGGTCAATACCGTCCCAACGTATGGGACCGTTTTCACCGGATTTTTTAAGTTTTGCCTTTACCGTAAAATCTTTATGAAGTGCACTCATCACCACCGAAAAATTATCTGAGACGCTAACTACCCTTCCAACAATGCCTAAGGGGCCCACTACACCCATATCTATATGAATACCCTGCAGGCGTCCACGATGGACGGTAAGGTAATTTACCTGGGTGCTGGTAAAACTGCCCACTACGGAACCCAGATAGTAAATATATTTTTGGTACCTGAGCAGTGAATCCACCCTTATACTATCTGTTACAACCATCCTTGCCGTATCGGGAATCTGGTAATTATTTCTGAGAAGCCCTCTCAGATAAATATTTTCTTTGGCAAGTGCCTCGTTCGTTTTCTTAAGTTCGAAATAGTACTGAATGTTATTGTACTTTTCATCTATCCGTCCTGTTACCTCACCGGCTATGTTCGAGAAGGCAGCCTGGTGAAATTTGTTGTACCTGAAGAGAAAGGTAAGAGCAAGAATTTGCAGCAGGAGGAAGAAGAGAAAGTTGAAATATCTCTTTATAAAAAGAAATATATTACGCATAGGCCCTGAACTTCATGCTGATCTGTCTGGAATAAATAAACATCTGTCAATTCCAACTGGTACGTCAACGCATTACGAATGGATATCTATCGTAATGTTTTAAAGCCAGTCCGGTTCCACGCACCACACTCTTTAGCGGATCGTCAGCGATATGCACGGGAAGTTTAATCTTCTGTGCCAGGCGCTGATCAAGCCCTCTTAACAATGCTCCACCACCGGTTAAATAGAGACCTCTGCGATAAATATCGGAGGCCAGTTCCGGAGGCGTGGTTTCAAGAGCTTTCAATATGGCTTCCTCGATTTTAAAAATCGATTTATCGAGTGCTTCGGCAATTTCCTGGAAGCTTACCATAATCTGTTTTGGAATGCCTGTTACCAGGTCACGACCATTAACCGGAAGATCATCCGGCGGATTGTCAAGATCTTTCATGGCAGCACCAATCTGAATCTTTATTTGTTCGGCTGTGCGTTCCCCGATGAGCAAACTATGGTATCTTCTGAGCGCTTCCATGATGTCGGCGGTAAACTCATCACCGGCAATACGGATGGACTGGTCGCAGACGATTCCTGCGAGTGCAATAACCGTGATGCCTGTTGTACCGCCTCCGATATCGATGATCATATTCCCAACAGGCTCTTCCACGTCGATACCTATACCGAGCGCGGCTGCCATGGGTTCATGAATAAGGTAAACTTCTTTTGCTCCAGCCTGCTCTGCACTGTCTCTCACGGCACGTTTCTCAACTTCTGTTATCGAAGAAGGGATGCAGATCATCATTCGCCAGCTGGGAGGGAATAAAGGCTTTTTGGGATAGATCATTTTAATCATCTCCCTTATCATTAATTCAGCGGCATTGAAGTCGGCGATCACGCCATCCTTTAACGGTCTAACCGTTCTAATGCTTTCATGAGTTTTCTCATGCATCATCAGGGCTCTTTTACCTACAGCCAGCACAGTTTTGGGATTGTTCCTGTCCAACGCCACGATCGACGGCTCGTTAACTACAATCTCATCATTATGTATGATTAGTGTGTTCGCCGTACCCAGGTCCATCGCTATTTCCTGTGTAAAAAAATTGAAAAGGCCCATTATCGAAAATCTGATTTAAAAGGTCAAAGTTAATGCCAGCAAAATTGGGGCAAATAATTCGAAATAACAAAGTCAATACCTTGATTCCTAATGTTTTTTTGCACCTCTTGTTAAGAGTTTGCAGTCGTTGAAAACGGCTGCCATACCGCAATAAGTAAAAATTCACCTGTAGCGGTCAATACCGGCCATAAGTGAAAATGAGGTTAAAACAGGCGGGCGTGAAACGCAGAAAATCTTTTTTAGATATTAAACGTTTGTTCGTTGCCGTTATATTTTCCAAATACCCGGTCAGGTATTTCTTCCGGAAGATGAATAGGTCAAATAAGTGGGTCGCTTTTATTGAAACTCGTAACCGATGTCTTTCCTGAAATACATCCCGTCAAAATCCGTTTTTCCCATTTCGCCGATCGATTTTTTTACCGCACTGCTGATGTCAGCTCCGAAGGAAGAGATACAGAACACCCTTCCTCCATTTGTAATGATCTTTTGATCTTTTTCACAAGTACCGGAGTGAAACAAAAAACAGTCAGCATCAGACACCGTTTCAAGTCCGGTGATGACTTTTCCTTTTTCTATCTCTCCCGGATATCCTCCACTTACCGCCATCACTGTGCCACAACTTCTTGGGTCGATTTCTGCCTCCACTTCCGCCAGCTTGTGTTCGGAGGCAGCAACAAGTAGTTTCAGCAGGTCATTTTTCAGGCGGGGGATCACCACTTCGGTTTCCGGATCACCCATTCTGCAATTATATTCTATTACAAAAGGTTGATCTCCAACCTTTATTAAACCAAAAAACACAAAACCCGTATAATCTATTTTCTCTTGTTCAAGCCCTCTGATCGTTGGTTTAATCACCTGTTCTTCAACGAGAGTCATAAATGCCTTGTCAGCAAAAGGCACAGGACTTACCGCTCCCATGCCTCCTGTATTCGGTCCGGTATCGCCCTCACCGATCCTTTTATAATCTTTTGCTTCGGGAAGTACGAGGTATTCCCTGCCATCCGTAATTACAAAAACACTCAGCTCTATTCCGTCGAGGAAGCGCTCGATGACAACTTTTTTGCCCGCTTCGCCGAACCGGCTATCTATTAACATTTCCCTGAAAGAGGCCTTTGCCTGTTCCAGTGTTTCACAAATGATTACACCCTTCCCAGCAGCCAGTCCATCTGCTTTCAAAACAATAGGCAAAGCTGCCTTCTTCAGGTATTGAACTCCATCAGCATAATTATCAGCAGTAAATTCGGCGTAAGCTGCTGTCGGAATCATGTTTCGTTTCATGAAAGCCTTTGCGTACGCTTTACTGCCTTCGAGGCGAGCGCCCTCTTTGGAAGGACCAATCACAACGAGTTTCCCGGTTAGATCATTTGCCCGCAGAAAATCAACGATACCTTTCACCAGTGGTTCTTCCGGACCCACGATCACCATGTCAACCGACTCTTTAACGCAGAGGTCATACACTGCGTCAAAATCATTAAGATCGAGTGAAACATTGGTTCCCAGGGAGCTGGTGCCTGCATTGCCGGGGGCTACGAATAGCGCGCTGCAATCCGGGCTCCGGACGATTTTCCAGGCCAGGGCATGCTCTCTTCCGCCTGAACCCAATAACAACACACGCATAATTCGAAAAGGTTATTCTGAATTTTCGCTGCGAATTACGCATTTAAATCTAAGAACTGGAAAACAAAATGAGTGCAAAGGATTTATCCCTATTTTAGGGAATCAACCAGCACTAAAACCAGCAACTTCATTATGGCGGATCAAACGTTAGCAAAAAAGGGTCATCCCCGCGGCTTGTATGTTCTTTTCGCAACGGAAATGTGGGAACGCTTCAACTACTACGGTATGCGTGCGATCCTGATTTATTTCATGACCGACGCCCTCGTTTACAGCAAGCCATTTGCTTCAAACCTTTACGGGGGTTATACCGGACTGATCTACCTCTCGCCCTTGATTGGCGGTTTTATCGCCGACAGGTTCTGGGGCAACAGGAAATCCATCATTCTCGGAGGATTGGTAATGGCCGCCGCTGAGCTGGTACTTTTCTGGTGTTCCTCCATCTACAAGTCTGATCCCGGCACGTCATCCATTCTTTTTTACACCGGGCTTGGCATGAT
Source organism: Chitinophagaceae bacterium (assembly GCA_039922795.1). GTDB lineage: Bacteria > Bacteroidota > Bacteroidia > Chitinophagales > Chitinophagaceae > JADCRZ01. Next base: position 3,074 of record JBDTEB010000123.1, on the reverse strand, counting down.
GATCGTTGGAAACGGCTTTTTCAAACCCAACATTTCATCGATGGTCGGCCAGTTGTACCCATCGCGGGATAAAAGACTGGACGCTGCCTACACTATATTTTATATGGGTATCAACGTGGGGGGTATGCTCGGACCGTTTGTGTGCGGCCTTGTTGGTAACACAAAAAATCCTGACGATTTCAAGTATGCCTTCCTTGCAGGATCAATTGGAATGATCATCAGCGTGATCACTTTTCACTTTCTAAAAGACAAATACGTGATAAGTCACGAAGGGTTGCCAGTTGGCGAGGTTCCGGCCTCTATGGAGAAATCGAAACATTTCATGAAAAACGTCTTGTCTATCAAGGTATTGTTGTCCATGAGCCTTCTTGTGGCAGCAGCGATGGGACTGCTTTATCTGCATGGCCGTCAGCTCTTTGACATCTCTTATCTTATGCTTGTGGCGCTGGCGGCGATTCTATATTTGATATTCTCAGACAAATCACTGACCAAAATCGAGACCCAGCGTATCATCGTAATATTTATCGTTTCGTTCTTCGTGATTTTTTTCTGGAGTGCTTTTGAGCAGGCAGGGGCTTCCCTGTCATTTTTTGCCAACGAACAAACGAAACTTGAAATAGATGTGCTGAATTTTAGCGTCCCTCCATCGTGGTTCCAGTCGCTGAACAGTGCGTTTGTCGTGATATTTGCGCCAGTTTTTGCATGGATCTGGATTCGCCTGGGGAAGAAAAACCTGGAACCCAGTTCACCTACCAAAATGGCAATCGGACTGATTTTCCTGAGTATCGGGTACTTATGGATTGCATTCGGGGTACAAGGTATCACGCCGGGCGTTAAAGTGAGCATGATCTGGCTTGTTGGAATGTATGTGCTTCACACTTTTGGTGAACTCTGTCTCTCACCTATCGGATTAGCTCTCGTAAACAAACTCGCGCCCCTGAGATTTGCCTCTTTGATGATGGCCGTCTGGTTTATGGCAAACGCCGCAGCAAGTGTGATCGCGGGAAAACTGAGTGCACTATATCCTCCCGGAATTGCAGAAATCAGGAAAGCGGCCGAGGCAGGTATCGATCTGCCTGCAATTCTGCTTCATAAAGTGAGCCCGTCCCCTGACCAGATCGCCAGTTTGAAAAAGATGGAAATCCCGTTCGAATTCAGTTCCGTTTTAGGTTACCGGATCAATAACCTGTATGATTTTTTTATGCTTTTTGTAGTGACCGCGGGTGTTGCGGCAATAATTCTGCTGATGCTCTCGAAGTGGCTTCAGAAAAGGATGTACAATGAAGAAGCACACTAGTTCCCAGATATACAAAAAGGGATTGCCGGTTTCGTACCCGGCAATCCCTTTTTTATTTAAAGAGATCAGTTATTTTTAAAAGGTACGATCAGGTCAAAAGACGGAATCGTTACCTCAAAGTTCCTCTGGTTGTTGATGTTTTCCATAAGATAGGTACCATACATCTTACCAAGTTCCGTTTTTAACGTACATCCGCTCACATACTGGTACTTTTCACCAGGATTGATCAGTGGCTGAACGCCTACCACACCTTCTCCTTCAACTTCTCGTTTTTCTCCATTGCTATCGAAAATATGCCAGTGCCTCCGGTGAAGCTTTACCGGGAAGCCATTGGTATTTTCTATCGTGATCCTGTATGCAAAGATGAATTCCCCGGCCATGGGGTTTGAGTATTCGGGCTGATAAAAACTATCAACAATAACCACTACACCCTGAGATATGATTGAAGACATTTTTTGGTTTTGATTATTACACTGAAACAAGAACTCATTCTATTTTTCAGCGAAGAGCTTAAAAGTAATAAATATCTGCTGAGACTGCAATCTTTGTAACATTTTTAACGAATGCGAAAAAATTGATTCCTAGTTTTGCCGCGTCATCAAAGAATAACCTGTTTAAGATAAAAATGTTGCCGTTTTCTCAAATAGGTTCTTTGATTTTTCAATGATTTATTCTCCGCTGCATGACCCGTTATAGCTTTTTCTTCTTTCTTATTTTCTCCACCAGTCTTTTTGCCCAGGACGAACTTCAGCCGAAAGATCTGAACACCGCGTTACCGTTGGCCGGTGAACAAAAAAAACTGGTACTTCTGCAACTGGAATCGAAAGATTGCTCCAAGTGCAATGAGGCAGTTCGTAAGGCTTTTTCTAACGAGAGCCTCAGGGCGAAGATCAACCAATCCTTTATAATGGTACTGGTTCCTGCGACCTCAAAAAGCTGGGCAGATTATTCTGAGAGATTTAAATCTGTGAACGGAGGAGTGACGCTTTTCCTGGATCAGGCTGGCACCCTGGTTTCCAGGTATAATACCACCAGTTCAAATGCGTCGACCTATGGAGAACAGTTCAGGCTGGCGAATGCCCGACGCGGTTATGGTGCCACTTTGAGATCGCTGGAAAATAACTACCGCGATGGAGACAGGAGTGCCCGGTTAATGGAAACTCTTATGATCGCTAAAAATCGCGTTGGCCTTGAAACTGACTCCCTGCTTGATGATTATGCGAAAAACTTATCACCCGATTCCCTTAGATCAAAAAGGGTAATATTGTTTATGGCGCGGATGTCACCACCACTGGGGAGTGCATCTGACAAGGCTTTGCGAAAAAATGCAGACTTTTTCAACCAATGCTGGTTTTCGATCCCTGCCGATCAGCGGGTTGCCATCAATAACAATATTATCAGGAAAACGAAACAGGCAGCGATAGCCAGAAAGGATATTGATGCAGCCTATCTCACTGCTTCTTTCGCCAAAAGCACCTATTTCGATATATACAATGCTCAAAGGATTTTTGATCAGACCATGATTGAATACTTCCGCGAAGCAGGTGACACCGCCAAATATATCCCGATGGCAGTTTATTATTATGACACTTATTTTATGAGTGTCCCGGTTGATTCCATCCAGGTGATCGATACGCTCAGGCTGCGGGATTTTGCAATCAAAGACAAAACTGTTGGTTCCTCGCAAACACTTACCCCGCCTGTACTTGCAACAGAGCTTTATGCAAACCAGCTTAAAAATGCTGCATGGGGTTTTTACACGATGACGAAAGATAGC
>JBDTEB010000122.1:0-6421 GCA_039922795.1 Chitinophagaceae bacterium | reverse complement strand
GCAACGTCAAGGGAAGTATGCTCGGCAAGAAGGATAAGAACAAATACGCCATTGCAGGCCCTGGTGACGCTGAATGATTCTGCCTATCTCGACATGTCGCGAAATTTTGCCACGCGCATGATCAGGGAAGGAGGAACAGGTGCAGAAGCGGAAATCAGAAAAGGGTATAGCGTGATGGTTTACAAAGAGATTCCGGCAGAAAAGCTTCAGGCGCTGGTAAAATTATATGATCGGGCCTTTCAACATTACCGTAAGGACGGGAAAGCGACGAAGGAAATTAATGCAGATAAAAGTTCGGGAGATCCGGCCAGGTTTGCTGCGCTGGTTGTTGTAGCGAACGCAATGATGAATCTGGATGATGTGTTGACAAAGAGTTGAGGGCGAGATCATCAAATTACAGACGGTCCGTCAACCTTCAAAATTGTTGCAGAATTTAATTCATAAAAAATGACTCAGCAAGATATAATCAATCAAAGGCATCTTAAAGAAGCCGGCAGGGCTGCAATGGAATTGAATACGAGACGGCACTTTCTTAAAGAGAGTGCAATGGGGCTCGGTGGTCTTGCTATGGCTTCCCTGTTTGGTTGTAACACGCGGTCGTCGGCGCCATCCCCTATTATTTTTGATCCGGCTCATCCCCTGCTTCCAAAAGCACCACAGTTTCCGGGAAAAGCAAAAACCGTGATCTACCTGCATATGGCGGGAGCCCCTTCTCAACTTGAACTCTTCGATTATAAACCGGAACTCATAAAAATGGACGGGCAGGATTGTCCACCATCATTGCTGAAAGGCAAACGATTTGCTTTTATTCGCGGAGTTCCGAAAATGCTCGGCCCCCAATCAAAATTTGCCCAGTATGGTGAAAGCAGAACATGGGTAAGTGATGCTATGCCTCATTTTTCAACCGTTGTCGACGAGGTGAGCTTCCTTAAAGCAATGACCACCGACCAGTTCAACCATGCTCCTGCCCAGCTGATGATGCATTCCGGCGGCGCAAGACTTGGCCGGCCAAGCATGGGAAGCTGGGTTACTTACGGACTTGGAACAGAGAACCAGGACCTTCCCGGATTCGTAGTGCTAACCAGCGGTGGGCGGTTTCCGGATGCTGGTAAAAGTGTATGGGGATCGGGATTTCTACCGAGTGTGTACCAGGGTGTGCAATGCCGCAGCAACGGCGATCCGGTATTGTTTTTAAATGATCCGGATGGAATAGACCGCGATCTGAGAAAGGCATCCATCGATGCCATAAACCAGGTAAACGAACAATCATACAAAGAATTTAATGATCCGGAAATATTGTCGAGGATCTCGCAATATGAAATGGCTTTCAAAATGCAGGTATCGGTGCCCGAGGTAATGGATATCAGCAAAGAGCCACAATATATCCACGACATGTATGGCACTCAGCCAGGCAAGGGTGGTTTCGCCAATAATGTTTTGCTGGCAAGAAAGCTGGCAGAGAAAGGAGTGCGATTCATCCAGCTTTTCGATTGGGGGTGGGATAGTCATGGTACCGATGGCTCCACATCGCTGAACATCGGTTTTATCAATAAGTGCCGGGAGGTGGATAAGGCAATTACCGCATTAATACTCGACCTGAAACAAAGAGGTATGCTGGAAGAAACACTGGTGGTATGGGGTGGAGAATTTGGCCGCACGCCGATGCTTGAAAACCGGGAAGGCAAAGAGAATCCTTTCAAAGGCCGCGATCATCATACGGAAGCTTTTACGATGTGGATGGCCGGTGGCGGCATAAAAAAAGGGTTCAGTCATGGCGAAACCGACGAGATAGGATACGCCGCAGTCAGCGGAAAAACCGAACCTTATGATGTGCAGGCTACCATCCTTCAGCAACTTGGGTTCAATCATGAGGAATTTACCTATGCTTTCCAGGGCAGACCGTATCGGCTCACGGATGTTAAAGGCAAAGTAATCAGCGAGATCCTCACCTGACGCACCCACTAAATACTATCATGAAAAGACGAAGATTTTTACAGGCATCTGGTATCGCAACGGGCTCATTGCTACTCTCGTCTCTGGACAATTTCGCCACTCCCCTTTCAGCAATAAAACAAAAAACTTTCCAGCTGAAAATACTGGCAACAAGCTGGGGCAGCAAAGACAGCATGGATCTGTTCTGCAGCAAGGTAAAAAAGGAAGGCTATGACGGGATCGAAGTCTGGTGGCCCACCGAGAGCCAGGCCAGGCAGGAATTATATGCTGCTGTAGCAAAACATGGTCTGGACCTGGGATTTCTTTGTGCCGGAACGGAAACAGTTTTTGATCAGCATTTCACCACATTTAAAAATCGGGTATCCGAGGCCGTTACATCCACCCAAAAACCATTGTATATAAATTGTCATTCAGGAAAGGATTATTTTTCCTTCGACCAGAACAGGCAGCTGATAGAATACACCATGAACATAGCCGCCAAAACCGGTATAAAGATTTGCCATGAAACCCATCGTTCACGTATGCTTTTCGCCGCACCCGTTGCCAAACGATTTCTCGAAACCATTCCCGGCTTGAGGATCACGATGGATATCTCGCACTGGTGTAATGTGAGCGAGTCTTTATTAGCTGATCAGCAGCAGACCGTTGACCTGGCGATCCAGAGAACAGATCACATCCACGCCCGCATCGGGCATCCCGAAGGACCCCAGGTGAGCGACCCGAGGGCTCCGGAATGGGAGCCTGCTTGCAAAGCGCATTTCGGCTGGTGGGACAAGGTTGTGGAGCTTAAAAAGCAACAGGGCGAAACGCTCACCATACTCACCGAATTTGGTCCGGTAGATTATATGCCTGCCCTGCCTTATACCCGTCAGCCCGTGGCCGACCAGTGGGCGATAAATTACTACATGATGCAGACGTTGAGAAAACGATACAGCTGATCGGCTATTGATAACCGTTAATCTAAATTCCCTCCCCTTCCATTGTTACTGAGTATTTCAACTTTTATCGGTCATTTTCATCCGGTGCTTGTGCATCTGCCTGTAGGTATACTGCTGGTAGCCGTGTTGATCCAGGCATTGTCTTTTTCAAAAAGATATGCGGCGTTAAGCGTTGCGATTCCTTTCCTGCTGATGGTGGGTATGATCAGCGCGATAGCCTCCACCATTACCGGTCTGTTACTCGCTTCTGATGGTGAGTATGACGAATCAGCAATTACTGCGCATATGTGGATGGGCGTTTATGTTGCCCTGCTGTCAATCATTATGGTTTTTCTCTCCGGCAACAGCCGTTCTGCTGCGTTTAAAGTGTTGTCCGTAATGCTCCTGATCAGCATAACGATCACCGGACATCTTGGAGGAACCCTTACTCACGGTGAGGGTTACCTGACATCCGGATTGTCAGACGAAGTGGCCGCGAAAAAAGTGAGAGCGCCAATTCCGGATGTTGGCAAAGCGATGGCTTTTAAAGATGTGATCCGGCCGATACTTGAAGAAAAGTGTTTCAGTTGCCATGGCGCGAAGAAGCAAAAAGGAAAACTGCGGATGGATGAATTTGATGACCTGATGAAAGGAGGTAAAAATGGCAAGGTAATTTCTCCGGGAAAGCCGGCTGAAAGCGAAATAATCAAGAGGATAGAACTGCCACCGGGCGATGACCATCATATGGCGCCAAAGGAGAAAGCCCAAATTTCGAATAATGAACTTGCCTTGTTGAAATGGTGGATCGAAACCGGCGCCAGTTCAGCAAAAAAAGTGAGTGAACTTCCGCAGGATGAAAAAATAAAACCGAGGTTGCTCTCCTTACAGTCAGGCACAAACGAAGTCAGCGGAGGCTCTTCGATGGCGATTCCCGATGAAGCTATTGAGCGGGGCGATCCACAGGTTATTCGGTCGCTGCAGGAAAACAAGGCTGTTGTGATACCTGTTGCGAGAGACAAAAATTACCTCGAGGTGAATTTTTTTGGCGACAGTTCAGGTTTTGAAAAGAACCTCCCCTCACTGATGAAATTGAAATCACAGGTGGTGTCTCTTAAACTTCCCAATATCGGGTTATCGCAAAAATCGCTGCAGGAGATCGGGAAATTAAAACAGCTGGTTCAATTGAATATTTCCAACAGCGGAACAACCGACGAAGGCCTATCCAGTTTCACCAAACTCGAAAACCTGGGAACGCTCAACCTGGTGGGAAACCCGGTCACCGCCCGCGGATTGCTCCAGTTAAAAGGTCTGGTGAAATTAAAATCGCTTTATCTCTATCAAACAAAAATATCGCCTGCAGACTGGCCCCAGTTGAAAAGCAGTTTTAAAAAAGTGCAACTTGATTCAGGTGGATATGTTGTGCCCCTGTTTCACACCGATACGGTAGAGGTAAAGGTCGTGGCGACCTGAGCAGAAGAATGGCAATCTGCTTTCTCACTTGCCAGGTACCCGATCAGCATTATATTGCACCACGATTCTAAACAATTTTCATTACCGTTTAATCACTCGAATCTTGAAAAACAATCTCAGGAATTTATCGGCGGTGCTGGCCATTTTCTTGGCGGCGATATCTCAAACTCAGGCTCAGAGCCTTGACGGACCGCTCAAACGTCCGAAACTTGTAGTCGGTATCGTGGTTGACCAAATGCGCTGGGACTTCCTTTACCGTTACATCGACCGGTACACTACGGGCGGTTTAAGGCGGCTGGTGGAAACCGGCTACTCCTGTGAGAATAATATGATCCCTTACACGCCAACGATTACCGCTTGCGGACATACCTGTGTGTACACCGGCTCCGTACCCGCCGTTCATGGTATAGTTGGCAACAGCTGGTACGACAAAACACTGGGTCGCAGTGTCTATTGCACAGAAGATCCTACGGTAAAAACGGTTGGAAGCAATTCTACTGACGGGGTTATGAGTCCGGCCAATATGTTATCCAACACCATCGGCGATGAGTTGAAAATGGCAACAAATTTTAAAAGCCGGGTAATCGGTATCGCATTAAAAGATCGCGGATCAATTCTTCCTGCGGGTCATTCTGCAGATGCGGCCTACTGGTATGACGGAACCGTGGGTAAGATGATTTCCAGTACCTATTACATGAAAGAACTGCCAAACTGGGTTGACAGTTTTAACAACCTGCAGCTGCCGCAGAAATACATTTCCAAACCCTGGAGTACGCTTTACCCGATAGACACTTACACCATGAGTACTTCCGATGACAAGCCTTACGAGGGCCGTTTTGCCGGTGAAACGCAATCAGTTTTTCCCCATAAACTCGTTGGAAACGCGAAAAATCCATTCGACATTCTGGCTTCTTCGCCTTTCGGAAATACTTACACGCTAGACTTTGCTAAAAAAGTAATTGCGGGCTACCGTTTAGGTAAAGACAAATACACCGATATGCTTTGCGTAAGCCTTTCATCAACTGATTACGTAGGTCACCAGTTTGGTCCGAATTCGATTGAAGCCGAAGATTGTTATTTGAGACTTGACAAAGATCTGGGCGCCTTCTTCACATATCTTGATCAGACTGTTGGAAAAGACCAGTACCTGCTGTTTCTTACGGCAGATCATGGTGCACTGAATGTTCCGGGGTTTTTAAAAGAGAACAAGATCCCGGGTGGTCCCTTTGAAACTGCAATGTTGAGCAGGCAGCTTGACACGGCGCTGCAGGCGAAATTTGGCATTCCAAAAATGATCTTGAGTATCGACAATTATCAAATCTATCTGAATACAAAAGCCATCGAACAGGCTGGCAAGCCGATGAGCGAGGTAAAAGATTTCCTGCTCACTCAACTGTTATTGAACCCCTCGGTTTCTACAGTAATCGATCTTGCAAAAATCGGCACCCCCGAATTACTGCAACCATTGCAGATGATGGTGACCAATGGTTATAATGTTAAAAGGAGCGGTGATGTGCAGATTGTATTGAAGCCCGCCTATCTCACCGGTTATTTAAAAACCGGCACGGGACACGGAAGTTATTATCCTTACGATGCGCATATTCCTTTGGTATGGATGGGTTGGAAAGTGCCAAAAGGAAAGAAAACAAACCGCGTTACCTACATGACCGACATCGCGCCCTCCATAGCGGCAATGCTGAAAATACAAATGCCGAACGGAACAACGGGGACGCCGATTAACGAGTTGGTGAATCCGTAAGAGGTTAATAGTCTTTTTGGCTGTCAGATATCAGAAATCTGCAATCTGAATCAGCCAAAAAGACTAATCATTAAAACGTGTTACTCCTTCACAAATCGCAACGGGGCCGTCTGCAACTGATTCATCGTAGCTGTCAACTGGTAAACGCCGGCAGGAAGTTCAGAAAGATTCAGCGTCTTCTCAAAACTTCCGCCACTAACGTCAAACGACATACGCCGCCAGACTTTTCCGCCCATGTCGGTGATCAACAGCGAGAATTTGGCAGCCCTGGCCGTATTGATGTACAATTTGGCAAACTGTTTTACCCGATTGGGAGCGAGAT
>JBDTEB010000121.1:0-4064 GCA_039922795.1 Chitinophagaceae bacterium | reverse complement strand
GGCGAACAGCCTCGATAAACGGAAGACTTTCGATATCACCTACCGTTCCTCCAATTTCTGTGATCACCACATCAAAACCATTTGAGCCTAGCAATTGCATCCTTCTTTTTATCTCATCAGTGATATGAGGCACAACCTGTACGGTTTTGCCGAGATATGCGCCTTCCCTTTCCTTATTTATTACGGTCTGGTATATTTTTCCGGTGGTTACGTTATTTGCTCTTGAGGTAGCAAGGCTGAGGAAGCGTTCGTAGTGGCCAAGATCGAGATCGGTTTCAGTACCATCGTCTGTTACATAGCATTCGCCATGTTCGTAAGGATTTAGCGTACCGGGATCAACGTTTATATAAGGATCAAATTTCTGGATGGTTACTTTCAATCCTCTTGCCTGCAGTAATTTGGCAAGGGAGGCAGCGATAATCCCTTTCCCTAAAGATGACGTAACTCCACCTGTAACAAAAATATATTTGGCCATAACGAACGAATTATTTCAATACAATAAATAGTTCACAAGGATGTGATGCAGAAAGCATGGACATCTGATAAGCAAACCGAAAAAAGTCTTTTCATGGCAGTGACAGGCAAGCCTTAATAAATGACTGAGTGACACTTGATGAGAAACAGAAGTTTTGAAGTATTCTACCCTTGGTGACCTGCGGTATATGACTTAAAGTATAAAAATCCGGGAGGTCACGTAAAAGTAGGTATTTTTTGGAAACTGCCTAACAGGAATAGCACTTAATGAAAGTATAATTGTTTTTATACACCTTGTAAACCTCATAAATTATATTCGGTTCCCTTTTAATCTGTCGCGATTTTCTTGTAGCTGGCAGAGATTCCCTTGATAAGAGAAGAGCTAAATCCCTGATGTTCCATTTCATTCAAACCAGCGATGGTACAGCCTTTGGGAGTGGTCACCTTATCTATTTCCTGCTCGGGATGAGAGCCTTTCTGCAATAATAAGTCTGCCGCGCCTTTTACTGTTTGTGCGGCGATGAGACTCGCCGTCTTTGCATCAAAACCAATCTCGATGCCTCCCTGGATATTTGCACGGATGTACCTCATGGCGAACGCTGTTCCGCAAGCACCGAGCACGGTAGAGGCATTCATTAACGCCTCATCGATGATCACCACTTTGCCTAACTGATCAAACATATTGTAGACATATTCAATATCTGAGTGGTTAGCATTGGTATGACTGATACAGGTCATGCTTTGTTGTATTGCGATTGCGGTATTGGGCATTGCCCTGAAGATGGGTATATGGTATTCGATGATTTCTTTAATATCACTGATCCAGAATCCGGTGACAACTGAAACCAGGATATGACTGGTAGTCAGTTGGTCAGCGATTTCTTTTAATACCTCATTTACCTGGAAAGGTTTTACCGCCAGTATTACAAGGTTGCTATTTCGAACAGCTTCTGCATTGTCTTGCATAACCGCTACACCGAGTTTTGTGTAGCTATCCAGTGAGGCGACCTTCCGCCTTGTGATCACGAGATCTCTGGCAGCTACGAAATTACTTTTCAGCAAACCGTCAGCTATGGCCGTTCCCAGATTTCCACCACCCAGTATGGCAATTTTCTTACTCATCATACAAGAATTATAGTTAGTGAATGGTTGAAATATATTTATCAGGCACAAGGTAATTGCGCACATAATCAATCACCCCGGTTTCGAGGCTTGTGAAACTCTCTTTGTATCCGGCTTCAGCCAGTTTCTGCATCTTTGCCTCAGTGAAATACTGGTATTTGTCCCTGATATCTATCGGCATATCAATATAATCGATGTTGGATTGCAGATCTAATGCGTGAAAGGTTGCTGCCACAAGATCATAAAATGAACGGGCCTTTCCGGTTCCCAGGTTATAGATGCCGGAAGCAGCCTGATGATCCATCAGCCATAGACAAACGCGTATGATATCTTCCACGTAAATAAAATCTCTCAACTGCTGGCCATCCTTAAAGTCGGGAACATGTGATTTGAAAAGCTTCATTTTACCTGTCGTTCTGATCTGGTGGAAGGCGTGAAAGATCACGCTGGCCATTCTACCCTTATGATATTCATTGGGACCGTAAACATTAAAGAATTTTAGTCCTGTCCAGATGGGTGGCGTCAGTTGTTGAGCGAGGGCCCATTTATCAAATTCATTTTTTGATATGCCATATGGATTTAGAGGGTGAAGTTTTTCGATCATCCCGTGATCGTCACTATATCCGAATTCTCCATTTCCGTAAGTAGCTGCGGAAGAGGCGTAAACCAGGGGAATCTGTTTTTCTGTGCAGTATTTCCAGATCTTTTTTGAATAGTCTACATTTAGATGCTGATGAACGGAATAATCAAACTCAGTGGTATCGGTGCGGGCGCCGAGGTGAAAGACAAAGTCTATGGGAATTTCATTTTGTTCCAACTGATTAAAGAGAATTTCCCTTTCGATGCGCATCAAAGATCTTGTGAACTGAAGATTTCGTTCTTTGCCAGGCTCGTTGAAATCGTCAACCAGGACCAGGTTTCCGAAGCCAAGATCATTAAGCCTGTTGACAAGCACACTACCGATAAAACCAGCGGCCCCGGTAATTAAAATATAGGCGGTTTTAGGGATCATGGGTAAAAAGGATATTGACTACAGCGACACCAGGGCAGATTCCGCATCGGCGCGCTGCATGATTTTTTCTATTGAAGTGTCGTAGCTGTGTTTCCAATCTTCCACTTCTCCCCAATACATGCCATCCACCTCTACAGAACCGGTGGTAACAATGCCGAGTTCTTCGTGAGGCAGATCAGCCACTACCCGAAGGAAATTATCAATTCTGGCAGTGCGCACACTCACCACGATACGGCCCTGCGCTTCACCAAACCAGTATCCATCCTTCCGGATATTATAATCGCTTGCAACAACATCAATACCCAGGTTTCTGTGGAAACCAGACTCTAATAAAGCAACAAATAATCCGCCGTCGCTTACGTCGTGAGCAGACTCCACAAGCCTGCTGCTGATCAGATAAGCCAGGGTTTGCTGCGTACGATATTCTTCATCAAGATCGAAATGCGGTGCAGGACTGAACTCTACATTATGAATCTTATGCAAATATTCTGAAGAGGCGATATCATTAGAACTTTTCCCAAGCAGGTAAATTGAATCACCTGCCGCTTTAAAATCAAGGGTCATTTTGTCTTTTACTCTCGGGAGCACCCCAACCATTCCTATAGTTGGGGTCGGATAAACTGCGCCACCGGGATGCTGGTTGTAAAAACTGACGTTTCCCCCCGTTACGGGTGTATTGAATTTAAGACAGGCCTCACCCATTCCCTTTGTTACCTGTACAAACTGGTAATAAACCTGCGGGTTATAAGGGTTTCCGAAATTCAGGCAGTTTGTGATACCTATTGGTTCTGCCCCACTGCAAACGATATTTCTGGCAGCCTCAGCAACTGCTATCATCGCTCCTTTATAGGGATCGGCATATACATAGCGGCTATTACAATCCGTTGTGATTGCGAGTCCCTTACCGGTTTCTTTTATTAGTATAACCGTTGCATCAGAAGGCTCATTTGTTGATGAATTGCCCGTACCTACCATGCTGTCGTATTGATGATAAATCCATCTCTTCGAAGCGATATTCGGCAGAGCGATGAGTTCCTGAGCCACCCTTTTCAAATCATCCGGAACAAGGATGTCATCGGCGTTGAAGCTTGCTATTTTTTTAAAATATTCAGGTTCCTGATATTCGCGGGTATACTGTGGTGCGCCGCCGCCCAATACGAGTTCACGTGCCGGCAAACTTGCCTCCAGTTTGCCATGCAGATAAAATTCCAGCAGGCCGTTTCCCGTTACTTCACCGATCTCCGCGCAAGGGAGGTCCCATTTTTCAAAAATAGCTTTAATGGCTTCCTCCCGGCCTTTTTCCACAACTATCAGCATACGTTCCTGGCTTTCACTCAGCAACAGTTCCCAAGCCTTCATGTCCGGAGTTTGGCCCTCTTCAACCTTTTCGCGGGTAGGAACCTTGTCGAGGTAAATCTTCATACCCACTTCACCCTTCGCACTCATTTCGGCGGTA
>JBDTEB010000120.1:0-3163 GCA_039922795.1 Chitinophagaceae bacterium | reverse complement strand
GATTCAACCACTACCCGCAGGGTCTTTTGATTATCCAGCGACACTTTTACACTGAATGTGTTTTCTCCCGCTACCGAGGGAGGAAGTACGCCGTACCGGTGGGGGGTGAGATGAAGCGACGCTACGTCGTGCAAGGCATCTTTCATTCCGTTCCCCTGGTCAATGAAATGCGTCTTGTTTATTTTCATCCCGTCCACCCAGTTAATAAAATAATGTTTGAGCCTATCTCTCATGATGATTATTGTATTTGTTTGATACTGGTCGGGTTTTTTAAAAGTCGTTCGCACACGATAACCGTGTTTTCCGTGATGCCGCTCTCTCTTATGGAAAATCCGGGATGCAGGATCTTTCGCAACTCGTACCATTTTGGTTTTCTGTAAAACCACCATTCGTACACATTGTCATCCCGGTCGATATATTCTATCCTGGTTTTGGTTTCCGCGTCGTTGTATTCATTGATAAAGCGATAAAACAACGTGCCCAGTTGCCATGTTTCCGGGGCCCTCAGGCGGAAGTATATCTTTCGTGCATCCGTCTCTCTTTCGGCTACCTCAAAGCCGATGATCAGCACCCTGTCACTGTCATGGATATCGGGTAATTCTTCCGTTTTCCCCAGCGGATACTGCCAGGTTGGAAAGCTGGCAGCAGGAATGTCATAGGCTGCCTGGAAAGATTGCAGGATCAGCAAGGGAACAAAAAACAGGATGGCACTCATCATGATCGGGTAGAAGAGGAAGCCCTTGTCTTTGGTAAAATATTGCAGCGCAGAGAAGACTACTATCGTAAAAAAAACGATAGATAATCCGAAGAGCAATTCTGCCAGCAACACTTTGTTGCCTGAGTTTTTATGCGTGTAAAAAAAGCGTTTATGCATCAGTAAAATATAGACGAAACCCAGGAGAAGAAAAATGCCTCCGAAAACCCAGAATAATTCGAAAGGATTAGCAAAATAATACGAGGCAAGGTAGGCCACCAGTGATGTCAGGATCGCCGAAAAAGATCCTGAAATAAAAGGCTTTTTGCCACCTGCGGCAATCCCTTGCGCCAGATTTTTTACCAGAACAGCAAAAATTATGGAACAACCCAGCAGAGCGCCAAAATATCCCAAAAAAACTTGAATTGCCATACGCAGGACAGCTTTTAGAGTACGAATTGTTTGTATGATGACCTTACAGCCTGATGCGTTGAACCTGTTTTAAAGCCAGAGAATGGCCAAACCCGCAAGCCAGAAACCATGTAGTTTAATCAACGTTTTCAGCAACGGTTTGACGCAGAAGATCTATTTCTGTTTGAATTGTGCTTTCCACTCTTCGCCGTCATCTCCCTTATACCCATCCAGTTTCACAAGGAAACTTTTTGCAGGGAAGAATGGAGTGATATGTATATCGACAAAAATCTGATCTTTCTGATCTTTGTTTCTGTCGAACCGGATGATCTCGAATTTCTCGATGAGTTTATCAGGTCCCATGATTCCATCAAGGAATTTTACTATCTGGGCGCGAAGGTTTTTCTCCAGGTGAGAATTCCAGAGTTCGAATGCCCGCCGGTTTAAAAAATCGGAAAGCACTTTGGCAATAAAGTCAAATACACGTACGACGGAGTATGTCTTCATCCCGAGGTTATCTCCCGTAAAAAGGGTTTTGGCAGAGAACGGCATCACCCGGCCCCATTCTCCCACAAACGGTACCAGGCCTGCATCTTCAAGGACGGAGATATCAGCCTTCTGCTGATCGAAACGAGCCGATTCTACCTCATCCAGCAAACCATAGGTTTTGCCCGCAACGGGTTGGGAAAGTTTTGTGCAATACATTTTGCCAGCCAGGGCAGCCGAACCGGGAACATAAACATCTTCCTCTTCGCCCACATCTGTTTTCTTGCCCCTGCCTACAATGTAATTGCAAGTCATGATTACGTTGGCTTTTTGCGGATCTGCACTGGTGAGCTCGGCATTTGTAAACAGGTCAAGCACATCGTCCGGCGATTCTGCGTTTACAAAATCAGTAATAAGCATCACTTTATTCGAGTAGGCGATTTTGGCCCATTTGTCCACTACCACATTAGATTTCAGATAACCGGGAATGACCATGAGGGAATAGTTCTGCCGCAGATCAAGCCGGTCATACTTTTTCTTTAATTCCTTGCCTACAAATTCTATAAAGCGCGGCTCATCGAGGTCCGTGAGACTGTCCATGGGAGCATTAAGCAGCACAACATTCTTCAGTTTTGGTGATTCGGTATTTTTATAGAACATATGTACAGAACGATAAGATTGTTCCAACTCGCGGCTTGCCTCCAGCACTTTTTTCAAGTTGCCTTTCCACAACCCCTCTGCTACAGTCGATCTTTCTTCTGCCTTTTCCATCATGTCGGAAACTGCAGTATTTTCACTCAGCAGGTCAATCCACATCTGCATCTTCTTTCTCAGTTCGGCCCTTTGTTTCTTTTTGGCCGGCTCTTTAAATATGTCTCGCTTTGCCCTGCGTACAGGGTTTAAATTGTCAAGACCTTCTACAACCGATTCGAGGAAATCAAAACCACCTGATTTTGCCAGAACTGTCACTGAAGCTTCCAGCGCCGGAACCTCGTGAACCTGTTTGTCATCTTTGTATTGTTGAACGTTTGCGTCCTTTGTTTCGTTAGCCATGTAAATACTTTTTAAAAATTAATTAAGAGCTTTTCCGTGATTTAAAAACAACGGTTCCTTATTCTTTATCCACTTCGTCCAACTCCATGGCAAGTGCACGTAGCGCATTAATAAACGCCGCTTTGGATTCCGGATTTTCAATCACTTTTTTCAGGGACTTATTTGTTCCCAGTTGCTTGACAACCTTGAGGTAAGCATCATTTTCCATGTTCAGATTTTTCAGGTAAGCACTTTGATTAGTGAGATTTTTTGTATCAAAATCACCCAATCCGGCAAACCTGAAATTTTCTTTCATCGTTGAGCCGTCTTCTTTATCCATTTCCACATCCACGTTAGGCTTGAAATGTTCAAAGACCTGCTCCACCGTTTGCAGTCCTTCAACAATTTCCGGACTTATCGGGTCTTCATTGGTCAACTTTTGAATAAACAAGGTTTTGTTGGGAGAAATTTCTACAAATCCTTCGCCTACCGGGTCAGGGGCAAGGATGGTGGTGGCAATTCCGGGTTTAATTTGTGGCA
>JBDTEB010000119.1:0-6031 GCA_039922795.1 Chitinophagaceae bacterium | reverse complement strand
ACTTCAAGAACACTCTATCTTCCACAAGGCAACTGGTACGACTGGTGGGATAATTCAAAACAGGAGGGTGGTAAAATGATCAACCGCGAAGTTAATCTTGAAACCATGCCGATCTACGTTCGCGAAGGCGCCATTATTCCATTCGACCCCATCAGGCAGTACACCGCCGAAGAGATCACTGAGCCGACAACGATCAAAATCTTCACCGGCGCAAACGGCGCTTATACCTGGTATGAAGATGATGGATCGAGCCTTGAGTATCTAAAGGGAAAATCCACGCAAACAAAGTTCACCTGGAAGGATAAGTCAAAAAAGCTTGAAATAGCGTCAGGAGCAGCCCGGGTATTAAAGATTGAACTGATTCCTTCAGGGGTTGTAAAAAAGGTAAATTATACTGGAAAACCAATGACAATATCATTCTAAATTAACCTGAGAAAATGAAAATTACTTCCGTCAGAACCAAACTTTATCAATGGAACGGACCGGTTAAAACAACGGATACCATTTTTGCCACGCCGCTAAGTCCGCTTCCTTTCCAGGAAGATTCACAGGCTGCCTTCCGCTTTTTCAGCTGGCTGGTAGTAGAGATCGAAACAGATGAGGGTCACGTGGGCATCGGGAATGCGGGGCTTTGTCCGGATGTGACCAAGCTGATCATCGATAAAAAACTAAAGGGACTGCTGTTGAATGAAAATCCGATGAATACGGAGTACTTGTTTGAAAAAATGTATCGGTCCACGGTGGCCTATGGAAGAAAAGGTGCGGTTATCGCGGCCATCAGCGCCGTTGACATCGCGCTTTGGGACATCAAGGGACTGGCACTCGGTCAACCCGTATTTATGCTGATGGGTGGCCGCACAAAAGAATATATTCCAACCTATTACAGCCGGCTCTACACCAGGGATCTTGACAGCCTGCAGGCCGAGGCCGCTCACTATAAAAGTGAAGGATTTACCGGGATGAAACTGCGCTGCGGTTATCCATTGACGGAAGGCATCAAAGGCATGAGGCAAAACATCGAGATGGTAAAAGTGGTTAGAGAGACGGTCGGTGACGATGTGGACATCATGCTGGAAGCCTACATGGGTTTTAACTTCGCTTATGCAAGACAGTTATTAAAAGAGCTGGAACCATATAATCTTCGCTGGGCAGAAGAATTATTGCTTCCTGACGAGATCCACAATTTTGCGAAGCTCAAACAGGGCACGGATATCCCGCTTTCAGGCGGAGAACATGAATATACCCGTTATGGTTTTCATGATCTCTTGCAGACCAACGCACTCGATATATTTCAGTTCGATACCAACCGGGTAGGTGGCTTTACTGAAGCCATCAAGATCTGCAACATGGCATTGGTTCATGGTGTTGAAGTAATTCCGCACGGTGGACAGATGCATAATCTGCATGTGGTGATGAGTTCTTTTGCTTCACCGATGGCAGAGTACTTTCCGCAAACGGAAATCGAAGTGGGTAATGAAATGTTCTGGTATATTTTCGACGGTGAAGCGATTGCTGAAAACGGTCGCCTTCAACTCGATGACAATAAACCGGGCGTGGGACTTACTTTAAAAGACGAATATCTTGACCAGTTCACCATCATCGAATAACCTCTAAAGAAACCTTCCAATTGAAAACTACAAGCATCTTAGATCTTTTCAAACTCGACGGTCAGGTAGCCCTCGTTGTGGGTGGTAACCGCGGGCTGGGACTGGCCATGGGCAAGGCTCTGGCAGAAGCAGGAGCAAATATTTCGATCGCTGCAAGGGACCCTGCCGAGAACGGTAAAGCGGCAAAAGAGATCACAGACATCTCGGGCAGGTTTTGCTTCAGCAGCGCTTGTGATGTGACCAAAGAAGAGGACATTAAAACTGCCGTGCAGGAAACCATCAACAAGTTTGGAAAAATTGATATTCTCATAAATTCTGCGGGAATAAATATTCGCGGACCCATAGAAAGTTTGTCCGTTGCGGATTTTAATGCAGTGCAGCAGGTGAACGTAACCGGTAGCTGGCTGGCCTCACGCGAAGTGGTGCCGGTGATGAAGAAGAATGGATACGGAAGAATAATAAATATCGGTTCGATGCTGTCAGTAACGGCAATCCCAGAGCGCACACCATATGCCACCAGCAAGGGCGCCATCCTGCAACTGACCCGTTCCCTTGCCATGGAAATGGCCCGGCACGGCATCACCGTTAACGCCCTGTTGCCCGGGCCTTTCGCTACGGAAATGAATCTTCCACTTTTAAATGAACCAGAGAAATACCAGGCTTTCGTCTCGAAGATCCCGATGGGTAGATGGGGTGAGCTCCACGAGATCGGAGGTATTGCGTTATATCTTGCAAGCCCGGCATCCAGTTTCACCACAGGCGCCTGCTTCTCGGTGGACGGAGGATGGATCGCCATTTAACACTATTACCCTATGAAAGATTCAATAAGACTGGTACAACTTCATCACGCTTCCGAAGGGAGAAAACTGGCGTTGGTAGATGGAAATGCGCTCCGTTTTCTAACCGGTGCGGTTTCTGTTTACGAGCTCGCGTTCGAATCGATCAGGACGCAGCAAACAATAACCGTGTTGATCGAAAACCAGGTGAGCGATGTATCGGTCCATTACGATGAACTTTATGAAGGAAGGTCGTCCTGGAAAATACTGCCTTCTTTTGATCATCCGTCCAATCCTTCCGCCTGCCTTGTTTCCGGTACCGGCCTCACCCACAAAAAAAGTGCGGTAAACCGCCAGAACATGCATACCGCCGATGCCGACAAAATGACGGACAGCATGAAGATCTATCAATGGGGACTTGAAGGCGGACAGGTAATGGCCGGCACCATCGGCGTGCAGCCTGAATGGTTTTACAAGGGAACGGGAGAGATGCTCAAGGCACATGGCGAACCGTTGGAGATTCCGCCCTATGCCAACGATGGCGGTGAAGAGCCTGAAGTGGCGGGAATTTATGTGATCGGACAGGAAGGGCAACCTTACCGTGTCGGCTTCACCACCGGAAATGAATTCTCCGACCATGTGATGGAAAGCAAGAACTACCTCTACCTCGCGCCATCCAAGTTGCGGCAATGCGCAATCGGTCCGGAACTGGTGATTGATGGAGATTTTACCGATATCGAAGGAACGGTAAGCATTGAACGCAATGGCACAGTGCTCTGGTCGCAGGAGGTGAAGACCGGGGAGAACAATATGGCACATTCCCTCTCCAATCTTGAATACCATCATTTCAAATATGCGTTTCACCGTTTACCCGGACAGGCACATGTGCATTTTTTTGGTGCCGATGCATTCAGTTTTGGAAAAGGCATACCATTAAAAAATCTGGATACCATGGTGGTGGAATGGAACAAAATGGGGAGGCCATTGCGGAACCCGTTAAAAATGCTGAAGGAAGAAGAAAATTACGTGGGGGTAAAATCACTGGGCTAACATATTATGACGCAAATCGTACTTCCCGATCAGGTTAAACCGTTGAAAATGCGATGGGTGATGATCGGCTTTGCATTTACGGCAACGGTTTTGAATTATGTGCATCGGCTTTCATTTAATTACCTCAGTGCAAGTGGTGAATTAAGAAAGATTATTCCTGATGATGCTTTCGGGTATATTGGCACCGCATTTTTCGTGGCTTATATGTTGTCGAACGCCTTTTCGGGAATATTGATAGACAGGCTGGGAACCAGGCTGGGCTACTCTTTGTGTATGGCCTTCTGGACGACGGCAGGCCTCTTTCATGCTTTTGCCATTACCCCTTTCCAGTTTGGGATCTGTCGTTTTTTACTCGGGATAGGAGAGGCCGGCAACTGGCCCGCGGCCCTGAAACTGACCACCGAATGGTTTCCTCCGCATGAACGATCCACCGCTTCGGGAATCTTCAACAGTGGTTCGGCACTGGGTGCGATTCTTGTTCCCCCGCTCATCGCAATAATGAGTGGACATTTCGGATGGCAATCCACTTTTATTATTTTAGCGGCCTTCGGCTACCTGTGGCTGGTCGTTTTCTGGTTTACGTATTACACGCCGGCCCATTCCATAAAAGAATCAAAAGCCAGGATCATTCCGCCCTTCAAATTGCTGAAGGATCGTTTTGTTTCGAGACTTCTTCTCGCCAAGATCTTCATCGAGCCGATCTGGTATTTTGTCACTTTCTGGATTGGCCGTTATCTTGTTGACGTCCATCACTGGGATTTAAAACAGATCGGCTGGTATGCCATGATTCCCTTTATCATGGCCGATGTCGGGAATATTGTGGGCGGATATTTCACGCAGTTTCTCATTAAAAAAGGAGTGGCAATACCCACAGCGAGAAAAATCGCTATTGGTATCTCCGGTATCATTATGAGTGTTCCCTTGCTGATGGCTCCGTTTATTGTAACGACCCCTATGTCTGCATTAATTATTTTTGGACTGGCAGGTTTTGGTTATACTTCTTACACCGCAAATGCCCTCGCATTGACTGCGGATGTAGTTCCAAAAAGTGCCGCGGCCTCTGCCTGGGGACTCGCCTGTATCGGCAATGGGATTGGTGGTGCCATCTTCCAGTCTCTATCGGGCATCACCTTAAAGTATGTAACCGCTTCCTATGATTATGCCACAGCATATAACGTATTATTTCTGGGCTTTGGCGTGCTTTCCGTCATTGGGCTTTTAATTTTGTTATTTATGCTTGGTCCGTATACGAAGAGCGAGGGGCTGCATGATTATGTGTCTGTTCAAGGGGAAAATTTATTGCCATCTTAATTAAATCATTGTTCACAAAATCAAGAAAAGATGAAGCGTTTAAAAACATTACTACTGACGGGTCTTACGCTGGGCGTATGCTTTGTTTCAAATGCACAGCAGTCCGGTGGATCAGCAAAGATCAGTGTGGATCTGGCCAAAGAAATAGGTCCCATGCAGCCGCTATGGGCCTGGTTTGGCTATGATGAACCAAACTATACGTATATGAAAGACGGTAAAAAGTTACTGTCGGAACTCGCAGCCCTGAGCCCGGTTCCTGTTTATGTGCGTGCGCACAGTTTACTGGTTACGGGAGATGGGACACCGCACCTGAAATGGGGTTCTACCAATGCCTACACCGAAGATGCGGCCGGTAATCCGATCTATAACTGGAAGATCGTAGACAGTATATTTGATACCTACGTTCAACGCGGGATGAAGCCGCTTGCGCAGATTGGTTTTATGCCCAAGGCATTGTCGTCACATCCGGAACCGTATGAGCACGACTGGAAGCCGGGAGAGCCTTACAGCAAGATTTTCATAGGCTGGGCCTATCCTCCGAAAGATTATAACAAATGGCGTGAACTGATTTTCCAGTGGGGAAAACATTGTGTTGAACGGTATGGCAAAAAAGAAGTGGAGAGCTGGTACTGGGAGGTATGGAATGAACCTAACGGTTACTTTAAAGGCACAAAGGAAGAGTTTTTCAAAGTATATGATTATGCGGTTGACGGATTAAAAAAGGCCCTGCCCACGGCGAGAATCGGCGGTTTAAACATCGCGGGTACTTCAAGTCCCGGAGCTACGGCCTGGCTGAATGATTTTATCAAACACTGTCTCTATGAAACCAATTTCGCTACGGGTAAAAAGGGTAGTCCGCTGGAAGCGATCCTGTTTCATGCAAAAGGAAATCCATCCATAAAAAATGGCGTGGTATGGATGAATATGGCGCCGCAGTTAAGGGATATCGAAGCCGGGATCAAGGTGGCCACTTCTTACCCCGAAACAAAAAATCTTCCACTTATTATTGGTGAATCTGATCCGGAGGGATGTGCCGCTTGTGGAATGGCCACCAATCCGTCCAATGCATACCGCAACGGAACCATGTATTCAAGTTATACTGCGGCTACATTTGCCCGTAAGTATGAACTCAATGATAAGTATGGTGCAAACCTTATCGGTGCTGTCACCTGGGCTTTTGAGTTTGAAGATCAGCCCTGGTATTATGGCTTCAGGGATCTCGCAACCAATGGTGTGGATAAACCGGTGCTGAATGTTTTTCGGATGTTCGGGATGATGAAAGGAAAA
>JBDTEB010000118.1:0-3001 GCA_039922795.1 Chitinophagaceae bacterium | reverse complement strand
AATCTCTTCAATCCATTGAAGTCTTTGTTCCTCGGAGAACATAGGCGCTTTGTTTGCATTTCGTCCGATGCCGATGACCAGTTCATCAAAAAGATGCAGAGATCGATTAATAATATCAAGGTGCCCGATCGTGATCGGATCGAAGGTACCGGGGAAGAGACAGATTCTATCCATTAGCGTCGTTAGTGTATGAAGATCGGGAAATGATTCGATTCTGACGTTTGGCAGTAAAATTTACTGCGAGGAGTTTCCGCCGGCCAGCAGGTATAGCACAGCCATGCGCACAGCTACCCCATTCTCTACCTGTTGAAGAATGATCGATTGATTGCCATCGGCCACGTCACTATCGATCTCTACTCCCCTGTTGATCGGTCCGGGATGCATAATCAGGATCTCCTTGTCCAGCTTGTCAAGCATTCGTTTTTTTATTCCGAAAGCAAGATTGTATTCCCGGAGTGAACTGAACAGCACCTGGTTTTGTCTTTCCAGCTGAATGCGGAGGATATTAGCGGCATCGCACCAGGCCAGGGCTTTCGCGACATCGTATTCAACACGGATATCGAAGGCCTCCCCGAGATATTTGGGAATTAGCGTCGGAGGCCCGGCGACAACGATTTCCGCACCCATTTTTTTAAGCAGGTAAATGTTGCTCAGGGCAACCCTTGAATGCATAATGTCGCCTATTATAGCAATCTTCTTGCCTTGCAGGGTACCCAGTTTTTCGCGAATGGAGAAAGCATCCAGCAGGGCCTGGGTTGGATGTTCATTGATGCCGTCACCGGCATTGATGATAGCCGCAGGGATGTGTTTCGACAGAAAATGAGGCGCCCCGCTTGCGCTGTGACGAATGACAACCATATCCACCTTCATGGATAATATATTGTTGACGGTATCAAGCAGGCTTTCACCTTTTGAAACAGAAGATCCGCTGGCAGAAAAGTTGATGGTGTCGGCGCTCAGGCGCTTTTCAGCGAGTTCGAACGATATTCTGGTTCGCGTAGAATTTTCGTAAAAAAGATTAACGATGGTAATGTCCCGCAGGGAGGGTACTTTTTTTATCGGTCTTTGGAGAACCTCTTTAAATTCCGTGGCGGTGTCCAGGATGAGCTGAATGTCTTCCGGAACAAGCTCCCTAATGCCAAGAAGGTGTTTTGTACTTAGTTGCATTAAAGGACGAAATTAATATAATTATAGTATCGCAATGAAATCGATTCTGAAGATCTTCAGAGCAGGATCACCTCATCAGTTCCGGCGTTCTCCTGCCAGTTGACTTTTACTTTTTGCGAGTTGATGCTGTCAATAGGTTTGCCCACATAATTAGCCTGGATGGGAAAATGTCTGCTAAACCTACGATCTATGAGCACGCATAACTCTACCTGGGCCGGTCTTCCATAATCGAGTAGCGCATCAAGTGCCGCCCTGATGGTTCTTCCCGTATACAAAACGTCATCCACAAGCACTACCTGTTTATTTTCCAGGCTGAAAGGGATCCGGGTCTGGTTGGCCTGGTGTAATCCCTGGCGGATATCGTCGCGATAAAAGGTGATATCAAGTTTGCCATAAAGCAGCTTTGCGTCAGGATTCCAGTCTTTCAGCCGCGCCATCATTCTGTCTGACAGAAAAATTCCGCGCGGTTGTAATCCGATAATCGCGACATCCCTGAGACCGGGATGGTTTTCCTCTACCTGGTGGCAAAGCCGCTGGATGGTAATATCGAGCTGCCGGGTGGTTAGGAGGGTTTTCATTTGAAGAAAGCTATCGGCTGTCAGCTATATGCCGTGAGCCGTTTTTTGAGTAAATAGAACAGTATTAATTATTGTGAAATCAGCCAGAATCAACCGTTTAAATTATCGCTTTATTTTTACTCCTCGCCCAAAAACGCATACCTGTAATCCACCGGGGGATCAAAAGTTTCCTTTATTGTACGGGCACTGAGCCAACGGTACAGGTTCAGGATTGAACCGGCTTTGTCATTGGTGCCTGAACCACGGGCTCCGCCAAATGGCTGCTGACCAACGACTGCACCCGTGGGTTTGTCATTTATGTAAAAGTTTCCCGCTGCATTTCTCAGGCGGTCGGTGGCCAGTTCTATAGCTGCCTTGTCCTTTGAAATGATCGATCCGGTAAGTGCATAGGGTGAAGTGGAATTAACCAGGTCAAGCGTTTCGGCAAAGTCATCTTCATTATACACATAGATGGTGAGTACCGGGCCGAAAAGTTCGTCACACATGGTAACATATTTGGGATCAAACGCCTCGACCAACGCGGGCTCCACGAAGTATCCTGTAGTTTTGTCGCAGCTTCCGCCGGCAAGCAGTTTTGCCTCGTCACTGCTTTTTACTCCTTCGATATATCTCTTCAGTTTATCGAAACTGGCTTCATCGATAACGGCATTAATAAAGTTGGTGAAATTTTCCACCGTTCCCATCTTCATCGTCGCCATGGTGGCGATGAGTTTTTCCCTGATCTGGTCAGCCAGATTTGACGGAATATATGCCCTTGATGCCGCTGAACATTTCTGTCCCTGGTATTCAAAGGCTCCTCTTGCCAGGGCCGTTATCACAACATCGGGATCCGCACTGGGATGAACCATCACAAAATCTTTACCGCCGGTTTCGCCGACCACGCGGGGATAGCTTCGGTAATGGCTCATATTTCTCCCGATAGTTTCCCAAATTCCGTTAAATACTTTGGTCGATCCGGTAAAGTGTATGCCAGCAAAATCTTTGTGGGAAAAACACTTTTCACCAAGCACCGGACCGGGAACATAGATGAGGTTGATAACTCCGTCAGGAAGGCCGGCTTCTTTCAGGACCTTCATAATTATGTTTGCACTATAAACCTGGGTGTAGGCGGGTTTCCAAACGACAACATTGCCACAAAGCGCTGCCGAAGTGGGAAGATTTCCGCCAATTGCAGTAAAATTAAAAGGTGTGATCGCCAGTACAAAACCTTCAAGCGCACGATATTCCAGGCGATTATGAATTCCGGGACCACTAAC
>JBDTEB010000117.1:0-7930 GCA_039922795.1 Chitinophagaceae bacterium | reverse complement strand
GAGAGTACCGATAAGGATGCAGGTTCATGGGCTCCGGGAACATCGATCAACGTGCTTGTTATTCGCTTCGCCGATGTACTGCTGATGGCGGCTGAAGTGGAAGCAAATCTTGGTAACCTGGCGAAAGCACAGGATTACGTAAACATGGTTCGCACACGTGCCGCCAAACCCAACAACATCGTTTACACTTACAAAGATCCAGCTAACCCTGCCAGTGGTTTTTCTACTACCCCGGCCGCTAACTATAAAGTATCCAACTACCCCGCAGGTAATTTCGCCGCCGGTGGTAAAGACTATGCTTTGAAAGCCGTGTATTTTGAAAGAAAGATCGAACTGGCCATGGAAGGTCATCGCTTTTTTGACATTGTCCGCTGGGGCATTGCCGATACGGAGTTGAGCAGGTATTTTGCTTACCAGGGTGCAATCACTCAGGATGTGAAGACAGGTAAATTCACAAAAGGTAAAAATGAATACTATCCAATTCCGCAGCGGCAGATCGATTTGAGTACTGTGAATGGCAAACCGACCCTGACGCAGAATCCGAATTATAAATAAACACGGGATTTTGATATTGTGGCTGTTGAAAGCACAATAGATATTGATCAGGAAAGAGAGGGGGCGAAAGCTTCCTCTCTTTTCATTTAAAGGCTAATTTCACACCAAATGAAAAACATTTTATTTGCTGTTTTTCTGCTTTCTATTGTGGGATGCGGAGATGGCCCCGGCAAAAGATCTTCGGCTGGGCCGTTGACTTTCGACGACAGTGGCCACCGGATGGTGATTCAATATTGCGGCAGTTGTCACCTGCCTGTTCAGCCTGGTGTGCTGGATCGAAAAACCTGGAAGGACCATGTGCTTCCTGCCATGGCCGAAAAAATGGGAATCAGGGTTTGGAATGGAAATCAATATTACCCGGCTACCGGTAACGCGCAACCGCTTATTTCATTTACTGACTGGATGAAGCTGGTGGAATATTTTGATCATACTGCACCGGACAGTCTCCAATTGGCAAAATCTGTTTCTTTAAAGCAAGACTGGTTTGGTTTTGCTTTAAAAAAACCTTTGGTGAAAGGCGGGATTAAAGCGTCCACGATGATGGTGTCCTTCGACACCATTTCAAACAAAATTTTTACCGCTGATAACGAAAATTATCTCCATCAGTGGAATGCAGGGTTGAGGCAGGAACAGAAATATCTGCTGCCATCTCCTGCTGTGAACGTTGATTTCAGAAGAAATGAAGGCGGTGGATCTACAGGAATTTTTACACTGATCGGAACCATGCAGGCCGTTGATCAATCTCTCGGGGAAATCGTGTCTTTTACACCCCATGACCCGGCACCGAAACCCCTGGTGATGGCTGCCGCTTTCCCGAGACCCGTAGAATCCGTCGCCGGGGATTTCAATAGAGACGGCCTGGAAGACTGGCTTGTGTGCGGTTTTGGACATGAGGCCGGTGCGTTATACCTGGCGCAGCAGAATGCGGATCATACTTTTTCAAAAAAAGTAATCCGCGACGTTCCCGGCGCCACCCAATGTATTACCGGAGATTTTAATGGAGATGGGTGGCCGGATTTTTATTGCCTCTTTGCACACGGCGATGAAGGAATATGGTTATTTACCAATGACCGGAAAGGCGGCTTCAAGTCAGAAAATATTCTGCGCTTCCCGCCATATTACGGATCAACAAGTTTTCAACTGGTGGATTTTAATAAAGATGGCAGGCTGGATATCTTGTACACCTGTGGCGATAACAGCGACTACTCGCGCATTCTGAAACCATTTCATGGCGTTTATATTTTCCGGAATGAAGGCGG
Organism: Chitinophagaceae bacterium; assembly: GCA_039922795.1. GTDB lineage: Bacteria > Bacteroidota > Bacteroidia > Chitinophagales > Chitinophagaceae > JADCRZ01. The sequence continues at coordinate 6,116 of JBDTEB010000117.1, read as the reverse complement.
AAATAAATATAGCCAGGCCTGGTTTTATCACGTCAATGGATCCACGAAGGCGGTAGCGGCAGATTTTACCGGCGACGGAAAAATTGATATAGCAACCATTGCCTTTTTTGCTGATCTTCAACATAATCCCCTTGAGAAATTTATCTGTTTTGAACAGCAAGGAGAGATGCGGTTTCTGCCGCACGCGCTGCCTTTAAGCCGCGCCGGCCGGTGGATCTGCATGGATGTGAAAGATTACGATCATGACGGCGACCAGGATATAATTCTCGGAAATTTTTCGCGCGGGTTTATCAATCAACCAGGCTTCGAACCTGACTGGGATGTATATACGCCTTTTGTCGTTTTGGAAAACAGGCGCGGAAAATAATGGCTTATATCGAAGCATCCATGTATCGGGACTTTAACATGCCACGGTGAGAATTTATGCAGAAGATGGAAAGAAGATCGAAGACGTGGAATTTTTCCTCAATGCAGCTTATCCCTGGAAAACAGGCAAGATCATCGTGAAAAGCGGTAATGAAAAATATGGTGATCATTTTGTTCTATAGAACATTTCAGGCAACCTGGATTTTGCCTGGTAAACCATCTGCGATAACAGTAAAATAATTTGGATACCTGATCAAACGCCCTATCTTGGCGGGTTCCCGAGAAAGAAATACACTTATGAATAAGAAAATAACCTGGAACTTTTTACTGGCCGTACTGATCGCTCAAAGTTGCACAGTAAGGAAATTTACGATCCCGGTACTCCCCGATACGCAGGAGGCTGTAACAAGACAGCACGATATGTTCTACTCGCAGATGCGATGGCTGGCTCGCAGCCGCGACTCACTGCGCATACCCATGGTGTTAGCAGTGGGAGATATCGTAAATTTCGATAACCAGGCGCAGTGGGATCTCGCATCCAAAGGATATGGAATACTCGACAGCGCCAAACTACAATACGCACTCACTCTGGGAAATCACGATACCGAAGCGGTTGGTGTTAACAGCGGTAGCGCTGCCCCAGGCAATGTAAACGAGAACCTCAGAAAGACATTTAAATTCAACAATAGTTTCCCCGTCAGCCGGCTGAGCTGGCAGGGGGGCAGGGCTGAAGAAGGCAAAAGCGACAATGCCTTTTATACTTTTAAAGCGGGTGGAAAGAAATGGCTCGTGATCGCCCTTGAATTCTGCGCGAGGGAATCCGTCGCACAATGGATGGATAGGGTGATGAAGGCCCATCCAAAGCATAAAGTTATTGTGCTTACTCATTATCATCTGACACCCAGGGGACAGGTCGCGCCGAATAATTCGGGTTATGGAAACATGAAGGTCATCGACATTTTCGACAAATACATCAGGCCAAACAAAAACGCATTTATGGTTTTAAGCGGTCATGTTTGCTACACCGCACAACGCACCGATCCGGGAACGCAGGGTAATACCATTTACCAGGTGCTTTCAGATTACCAGTGCCAGGATAACGGCGGAGGCTATATCAGGTTGCTGGAAGTAGATGTGAAAAAGGGAACGATTGCCGCGAAGATGTACAGTCCTTATTACAATAAAACGTTGCAGGACAGTTCAAATTTTGTGATCTCCAATATTAAATTTTAGCGTGTACGCTACCGCGTCTTCTCCCAGACGAACCTGACCCTTGCTGTTTTGGTGTCGCTGGCCGTGAGAAATAATTCGTATCGTTTACCTGCTGCAGTTATTACCAGAAGCGCGGTATTAGGCGGGATACTGCCCAGGTTTTCGGCAATCATTTCCACCTCCTGGAACTTCGACCGCAGGTCCATGGTCACATAAATAGTGATGGCAGTATCGGACAGGCGCTGGTGAGTGAGTACCATAATATTGTTCACCTTAATGGAAATGGAATCCCCGTCGATCACGCCATTATCGTAGAAATCAAGTTTGATTTTCCCCGTGTCTACCACGATCTCCGGGATCTCTTTGAATGCTGATTCTTTGATGCGCGAAAGGGTGATCACTCCGGATTCGCAGTTAAGCAGCGTATTCATCAGAACGCCCGTCCAGCCGCCTTCCAGCGTTTCCTTGTTTTGGTTGCGTTTGTAGTTTAGCGTGTACTTTTTTATACATATTTTGCATTGAGAGGGAATATTATAAATGGTCACCTCCTGTTCTTCGAGATAAATCTGCCTGAGTTCTGCGTTGTATGTGCCGATAAAATTTTTCTTTACAAAATTATTAACGTCGAGATAATGGTATGAGGAGCCGGTAATGCTATTGCCTTTAATGTAAATCTGCAGTTCGATATTGTTTACCGCAAAACAACTGGGACCGATCTGCAGGGTTCCTTTCCAGAAGCCCGATATGTCCTGAGGGAATGCCAGGAGCGGACTTACACAGGCCAGGGTTACCAAGATGAACAGTTTGGTCATTATAGTAAATTTACAATAAGTCCGAACGGTCTTCCTCTTAAAAATAATGCTGTTTCAACTTGCGATCATCTTAATTTTAGCATTATGAAAAAATTGCTTCCGGGGACACTCATTGCCACGATGATTATTTTTTGCGTTTCAAGAGCGGCAGCGCAGGAAACGGAAACGTTTAAAAGAGACAATCTCACCCTTAATTTTACTACGAAAGATTCCACCTTCGATCTTGCCGTAAAGAAAAGAATGATTGAAACGTTTTTTAAAGTTTACCCGCAGCTGATGAAGGAGTACAATCCTGCCTCGGCAACCACTGTGAATTTCGTCATTGATACGGCCTACAAAGGTGTTGCTGCAACCGGCGGCGGAAAGATCGTTTTCAACCCGGAGTGGTTTAAGAAACACCCGGGAGATATTGACGTTGTCACCCATGAAGTGATGCACATCGTACAAGATTACGGAAGAAGCGGAGGACCGGGCTGGCTTACCGAAGGTATCGCAGATTACGTCCGTTTTAAATATGGTGTTAATAATCCTGGCGCCAATTGGTCACTCACCGAATTTAAGCCGACACAGAATTATAACAACAGCTATCGCATCACCGCTCGTTTTTTACATTGGATGGAAACACATGGAAATAAAGGACTGGTAAAGAAGCTGGACGCAAACCTGAGGGCACATACTTTCACCCCGGAAATCTGGAAAAGTGAAACAGGCAAAACGCTTGATGAACTTTGGTCGGCCTATGCCGAAAACCCCGCCATTTAATTGGTCATTTAATCCTGATTGTTTTTCGTGATTCACCTATCCCGCCATTCATATCGGCACCTTCCACGATAAGGGTATACGTTCCGGGGTAATCTGCGGTAAAGAAGGAAAGTTTCGCACGGCCATCCTTATCCGTTACCAGGTTCGGTTCCCAGTGGATCGTGGAGCGGATATCGGTACCCGCAATGGGATCGATTGAACTGTTGCCAACATATTTTGGCGCATAGAATCTGGAGGGTAGCGTCAGTGGCAGGGGTTTATACAAAAAAATGCCTGGCAGTTTTTTCATGAAAGGTCCATGACCGGAATAGGTAGTCACTTCAACAAAAACATGATTGTAAAATACCGCGAACGGATCGTCGATATACCTTGTGGTATAACCCATTTGGTATTTACCGGTTCTCATAAGCTCAATACCCTTTATGTCTTCAGCCGTATAGTAATCAAGAAAGTTTTTGTAATATTCAAATCTGGACATGCCTTCGCTGATAAAATAATCCACACTGATTCCATCAATGATCAGGTGAAAGTCACTGGTATTTACCTGCCACGTTTGTTCCGGCATACCACCTTTTTTCTTTTTAAAACCGATGTGAAAGCCGGTGATGTTTTTTTCCAGCAGTTCGCGCAGCGTAGCCTTGCCTGCTTTTCCAAGATCCTCGGCATTCATTGCGAAATCCGATTCACCCGGCCCATAGAGGTTCTTTGAATCTTTGATCACTTTCTTGCCGATCACAAAAACTTCCTCGAGCATCTTTGTCTGACCGGTAAGATTGAATTTATCTTCTCTGAGGGCCATGCCTCTCGTTAGCACTTTCAGTCCGGAAGTATCGATATTCACATACCAGGGCAAACTGATCTCATTCGTGTTTGAAATCACCGGGGGTTTAAATTCATCTATCTCGATCCCGACGTTAAAACTTCTGCCATTTTTATTTCTGGCCTGCAACAGAAAACTCGTTGTATCGGATGTGGGAAAATCGTTGAAGATGAAAGTGCCGGCGTCGTTCGTTCTGGTATCCATTATCACCACCGGGTTCCTGGAAAACAACACCACGCTGGTGTTTTTGACGGGTTTGTTAAACAGGTTGGTAACGGTACCCTGCACGAGATATTCTTTTTCAGGAGCAAATTTGATTTTTGTGGTTTCACTTAAAATGGCTGTCCAGTCGTAAACGGTCCAACCCTGGGTAAGCAGAAGATTGTCGAGGTCTCCCCATGATTTTCCACTGCTGTCATTTTCAAGATAGTAGCCGGGTTCTTCAACGAAACCTTTCAGATCGGAAGAAAGAAGCAGATCGGTAATTATCGACCCGTTTTTTCTTGCGGCTGCAATTACCTGGTTGTCATCTGTTATGGCGATCGAAAGACTGGCCACTACCGGCTTTCCCAGTTCGTCGGTGACCTGGAAATCAACCACCGCACTGTCTCTTTTATTGTATTCAGGTTTGGAAGTAGCGAGTGCGATCTTCAGTTCATCTTTTCCATCCACGTAAATAATTCTTTCATTTAGGGGACGATACCCGCTGGTGAGTAAACTGAATCGCGATATGCCGGTAGGAAAGAGTTTTTTGCTGACAGCCAGCCGCGCACCCGATCTGTTCAGGCTGAAACTGGCACCCCAACAGACAAAGCCCCGGGACTGGCCCAGGAGATAATAATGTGCCCGGGTTTCAATGAGATCCAGTGACGAGGACACATTGACTATTATTGAATCACTGAATTGCTCGTTCGTAACGGTTAATAAAGTGCCCGTATTTTCTGCCAGTGGCAGCGGATAACTTTTTTTAGTTCCATCCGGAAGCGTGACTACAGCCGTATATTTTTCTCCGCTTGCGGGTAAGAGCAGAAAATAACCCATACCCTTATGCGAAGATTGAAAATGGGTCACCTGTTGGCCCGACTGGCTTACAATAACGCCTGAGATTTCTTTCCCCTTTCCATCTTCACCGATCGCCTTAAAGGCAATTTTACTTCTTAATCCGTTGACCAGGTTGCCAGATTCGGGCATGAATTGAAGATCGGTAAATTCGGGCCGGTCGAAAAGGAGGGGGATCACCAGTTTTTGCTTCGGCTCATTTTTTTGCTGATTTTCCAGACTGAGCGCGAGTTTGCCTTTAAGACTTCTTTCGGGTAAGGAGAATCGAATGGAGAGATCACCCACGGCCCCGGTAGTCACGGCATCTCGATCTGTTACCCTTCCCCTTTCGGTAACTTTTAATAGCAGCGGTTTGGAAGAGAGCCCGGTATTAAAAGATGTTTTTACAATGAGATCCAACACGGCCTTCTGCTTCCCATCTTCTTTCAAAACATTTTGCCTGAGACTCACCAGCCAGGCTTGTTTCACGGCATCGGAGACATAGAATTTTTTTTTAAAAATATGGGTCTCGCCGAAGTTTAGCATCCATTTCGTGTAGGCCCTGATGGTGTATGCACCGGATGAAAATAGTTTTTCTGTGAGCGCAACATTGCCCCACGAGAGGCCGGCGGCCGCAGGAATGAGGATTCTTTTTACCAGGTGATTGCTGTCATCGGCAATCTCCACATAAATCAATCCGCTCTGTGTGGATTGGGCAAGGTAGGCAGCATCAAGAAGATATGCTTTAAACCAAAGAGTGTCTCCAATCGAATACCAGGGTTTGTTAAGATGCAGATGAATTTTTTCAACAGGCAGGCGATCGGTGTTTTTTTTAAGGGCTTGCACAATCGTACCTATACCGGTTGCCGGGTTATCCTGTGCTGTCAAAATCTGGCAGGAAATCAAAATCAAAACACTCGTTATGGCAAAAAATCGCCTCAATGCATGATGCTTTAATAAAATTCAGACATATGATCTTTTGACAATTTTGCCCGGTTAGCCGAATGCCGACTTTGAAAACCATTGCTTACTTCTCAATAACTCCTCCTTTCCTTGTAGCCTTTGTCTGCTGGGGCCATGCGCCGGGCTGACCGGTTCTTGGATTT
>JBDTEB010000116.1:0-4942 GCA_039922795.1 Chitinophagaceae bacterium | reverse complement strand
TCCCGGTAATGAAATTTCGCTTTTGGATAATACCCGATATCACTAATGTACGCACCTGCTATCAGGGGATTGGTACTGCAGTACTTTGTTAATATTGGTCGTGGTAATACAATGGCCCGTTGACCTTCGAAGCCATCTTTCTTTCTCACCATAAGCAATAATAATATAATCCATTAAAACCAACAATTATTCCATTAGGCATAGGGTTGACTGTGTGTATTTTCGTATATAATTATCGATAAACCTGCTTTTATGATCAATACGGTTGCTGCGTGGTATGAGAAGATAACGATACCTACCTACGGTATTGGCAAGCCCGAGAAAAACCCTGTTTTTTTGGAGAAACGAGTCTATCAGGGCGCAACCGGCGTTGTTTATCCTCACCCGGTAGTTGACAAAATTTTGGATGCAAAATATGATAAGGAGTATGATGCCATCTTTCTTGAAAATGAGTTTCTTAAAATAATGATTTTACCCGAGTTGGGCGGCAGGGTACATAGGGCATATGACAAAATTCGTCAACGGGATTTCATCTATTATAACCAGGTTATTAAACCGGCGCTGGTCGGTTTAACCGGCCCGTGGATTAGTGGCGGCATTGAGTTTAACTGGCCCCAACATCACCGCCCATCTACTTATGAGCCGATTGATTGCACGATTGAAGAAAATGCAGACGGCAGTAAAACCGTCTGGGTCAATGAGGTGGAACAGATGTTCAGGACTAAAGGTATGGCTGGTTTCACCTTATATCCTGACAAAGCTTATCTTGAAGTAAAAGTTCGTTTATACAATAAAACTCCTTTTCCGCAAACCTTTCTGTGGTGGGCAAATCCGGCAGTTAAGGTGAATGATTTCTCCCAGTCGGTCTTTCCACCCGATGTACACGCGGTATTTGATCACGGTAGAAGAGATGTGAGTGATTTTCCTATTGCCACCGGTACTTACTACAAAGTAAATTATGCTCCCGGCACGGATATATCCATGTACAAAAATATTCCGGTTCCGACTTCTTATATGGCTGTGCAATCAAATTATAATTTTATCGGTTGCTATCAACATGATACGCAGGCTGGCATGTTGCATGTTGCCAATCATCATATCTCCACAGGCAAAAAGCAATGGACATGGGGGACCGGGGATTTTGGTCAAGCCTGGGAAAGAAATCTGACAGATGACGATGGGCCATATATTGAAATGATGTGCGGGGTCTTTACAGATAATCAGCCCGACTTTGCCTGGATACAACCCAATGAGGAAAAGAGCTTTGAGCAATATTTTATGCCTTATGCTGAAATTGGTCTGGTAAAAAACGCTACCAAAGAAGCTGCGATTAATGTTGACTTCAATAGTGGTGAAGTGTCACTGAAAGTATATGTTACTGCCTCGTATCCTGATGCAGTTATCCTGCTTTTTAAAAACGACGAACTGCTGAGTAGATTTACTGCTGATTTATCTCCTAAAAGTAGTTTTCAGCAATCGGTGCAGATCAACGGTTCGTTTTTACCTCAGGAAATAAAAGTGGTCGTAAGTGACAGCCAGGAAAAAATCCTTGTTAGTTATCAGCCGGACCAGGAAGTTCCGAAGGAGATACCCCTGGCTGCCAAAGCTGCGAGACCTCCCTCTGAAATTGAAACCAATGAATTACTGTTTTTAAATGGTTTGCATCTGGAGCAATATCACCATGCAACCTTTTCTCCCGCATCGTATTATGAAGAAGCATTAAAAAGAGATTCAACAGATATACGCACTAACAATGCTATGGGTTTGCTGTATTTGAGAAATGGGCAGTTTAAAAAAGCAATGCCTTATTTTCAAACAGCCGTCAATAGCATAACCGAACGAAATCCAAACCCTAACGAAGGTATTGTGCAGTATAACCTGGGATTGTGTTTGAAAATGAGCGGGCATAATGAAGAGGCCTTTAATAATTTTTATAAATCCAGCTGGAATGATGAGTGCCAGCACAACGCTTTCTTTCAACTGGCTCGGCTTGCGGCGATAAACGGTGATTATAATGAAGCTCTTTATTTGATTGATAAATCGCTCATTAAAAATATGCATAGCCACAATGCAAGGCATTTAAAAGTGGCACTATTAAGAAAGACCGGAAAAATTGCAGCAGCGGTCACTTTCATCAATGATTCGGTTGCTATTGACCGGTTTAACTACGGCTGTCTGTTTGAACAGTACCTGATTGCAATGACGGATAGTAATCAAGCCTGTGCTGAGGAGTTACTGGCTGACTTTACGGAGTTGATACGGGATAGTTTTAATAATTACCTGGAATACGCTTTGGATTACGTTCAGGCAGGTATGTTTGTAGAAGCAACTGGTCTTTTAAATCTATATGAGAAAAACCAGGCAATTGAAACCAATCCTTTGCTGTATTATTATTTAGGCTGGTTTAATATCCGGTTGAACAAGCAGTCTTTGGCTGAAGTCTATTTAAAGAAAGCTGCGCTGGAATCACCTGATTATTGTTTCCCGCATAAGATTGAGGATATGATTGTGCTCGAATCTGCCATTGTTCAAAACGCCGGTGATGCAAAAGCATATTATTACCTCGGAAATTACTGGTATTCAAAAAGACAATATACTGAAGCCGTTGATTGCTGGGAAAATTCAAAACGCTTGGATGCTCTTTTTCCGACCGTGCTCCGAAATTTGTCATTGGCGTATCACAATAAATTAAATAATCCCGAAGGTAGTTTGCAACTATTACGAAAAGCTTTCGAACTGGATTCGACTGATGCGAGGGTCTTGATGGAATTGGACCAGGCTTATAAAATTCGAAATTACCCCCCTGCTGAAAGACTGGCGTTGCTTGAACAGCATTTGCCCCTGGTAGAAATGAGGGACGATATTTATTTGGAAAGGATTTTTATGTACAATCAGCTGGGCAATTATGAAAAAGCAAAAGAACTCCTTGCCGCAAGGAAATTTCATCCATGGGAGGGCGGTGAAGGGAAGGTGATTTCCCAGTTTTTAATCTGCCACATTGAGCTGGCGAAGAAAGCGCTAAGTGAGGAGCGAAATGAATTTGCCTTGCAGTTGTTGAAAACACTGGCTCATTATCCCCACAATTTAGGTGAAGGGAAATTATATGGCACTCAGGAAAATGATATTAATTTTCTCGAGGGCTGTGCCTTTCAGGCAATGGGGTTGAAGGATCAGGCAACTGAAAAATTTGTTCTTGCAACCAATGGAATCAGTGAACCTGTTCAAGCAATTTTTTACAATGATGCGCAGCCCGATAAAATATTCTATCAGGGACTGGCGTGGTTGAAATTAGGTAACACCAGTAATGCCCACGTGATCTTCAACAGGCTTATCGCCTTTGGTCGGCAGCACTTGAATGATACAATCGAACTGGATTATTTCGCGGTTTCTCTACCTGATTTAATGGTATTCGATCAGGACCTTTCTCAAAAGAATACCAATCACTGTCATTACCTCATTGGTCTGGGTTTACTGGGCCTGGGTAAAACAGATGAGGCGAAAACCCATTTCAACAAAGTGTTGGACAGTAATATCAATCATCAGGGAGCAGCCATACATCGCGATATGATTCGGTTTTTAGGAGAGTCAATCAAAGTAAAATAGAGTTCACTTTTGAGAATAAGCGATTGATGATGCCTTTAAGAAAATTAATATTTATTAGCTTAACCCTTCTGGTTTTGAATGCGCCTGCACAGCCCGTCACAAAGATTTCGCTTGCGGGTACATGGGCATTCAAAATTGATTCCCTGGATGAAGGTGAGGCCTCAGGATGGTTTAACAAACCGGTTTCATTTTTTAAACAACACATTCACTTGCCTGGCACCATGGATGATGCGGGGTTTGGCAACCCGATAATTCCTAAACCTGAGTTGACGAGAGCCGTAATGCTGCATTTGTGGCGAAAGGTTTCTTACACCGGAGCCGCCTGGTATCGAAAAGAAATTACCATTCCTGCCGGTTGGAATAGTAAACACATAGAGCTTTCTTTAGAGCGGGTGATCTGGCAAACTAATATTTGGATAGATGGGGAGAAGATAGATCAGATGGGCGAGAGTCTGGTAGCGCCACATAAGTTTATTTTATCAAACTATTTGAAACCTGGCAGGCATATCGTTACCTTAAGAATTGATAACCGCCGGAAGTATGATATCAGCCTGGGAAATGCAAATTTTGCCCAGGCTTATACTGATGACACCCAGATTATCTGGAATGGTGTGATAGGCAAAATGGATCTGCGTTCCAATTCAAAGATCTATATAGACAACCTGCAGGTATTTCCTCAGCCTGAAGAAAACCTCGTAAAAGTTGTCAGCAGCATAGTCAATACGCTTAGTAAAAAATGCAAGGTTTCCATTTATTTGAATGCCGTAAATGGCGATTCAAAACTTTCTGCATCCAATGAGAGTGTTGAACTGAATCCTGGATTAAATGAAATCACGTCTGTCTTTCAAATTTACAAAGGCCTTAAAAAATGGGATGAATTTAATCCTTCACTATACAGGCTGAATGTTTTGGTGAAATCAGCAGAAGGCACTGACAGATCAACGACGTCTTTTGGGGTTAGAACAATCACCAATACCAATGCCCGTTTGCAAATAAATGGAAGACCGTTATTTTTAAGGGGCACTTTAGAGTGTAGCATTTTTCCCAGGCTGGGCCATGCTCCCATGGAAAAGAGCGGCTGGATGAAAGTTTTTACTACCGCCAGGGCATATGGTTTAAATCACCTTCGATTTCATAGCTGGTGTCCGCCTGAAGCTGCCTTTGATGCGGCAGATGAACTGGGCTTTTACTTACAAGTTGAACTGCCTGTATGGTCGTTGAAGATCGGACAGGACAAACCGGCCGATGAGTTTCTACACGCAGAAGCAAAACGAATCATTCAATATTATGGTAATCATCCATCTTTCTGTTTTTGGAGCATGGGTAACGAAATGCAGGG
>JBDTEB010000115.1:0-5729 GCA_039922795.1 Chitinophagaceae bacterium | reverse complement strand
AGCGCATCTTCGATATTTGTTCCCCTGAACAATTCATCAAAAACAGCGAAACACCTGGCCCCTGTCTGAGCTTCCACCACCACGTTTTTCAGCGTCATAATTTCCGACATAAAATGACTGTAGCCGCTCACTATACTATCCGTTAAATTAATAGCCACCGAGATGGTGTTAAAGTAGGGCATCACTGCACGCGATGCGGGAACAACCAAACCGATATGTGCAAGATACACGCAAAGGCTGATCGCCTTGAGCATAGTTGACTTTCCCGACATGTTGGGTCCGGTCAAAAGAATTACCTGTTGCTTTGCGGTGAAATTATTCCTGACAGGATGCTTCAGCACCGGGTGAAAGAATCCCTCCAGTTCAAACTGCGTATCGTCAAAAGTTGGAAACACAAACCCCTGCGTCACAATCCCGTTGCTTATGGACAAATAGGCCTCAAATAAAAACCAGCGTTTCCAGAAAGCGTCTGCTTCACCATTACCTATCTTTTCGGAAATAATCTCCAGCAACTCCACCATGTGGCTGTTACCAAACTTGTTTTTATTAAATGCGGTTTCATAACGCTCAAGATTGAATGCAGCAAAGAATTTTTTTATCGCCTGAATTTCTATGGCATATTCCGGCGGAAAAAAACGGGTATCAATCTTTGAAATATATGTTTCATCAAGCGCATAAAAAAGCCTTACCAGCAAAATAAGCTTTCCCTTTTTTTGTTCCCTCGCTTTCTCGGAAAACATAAATTTCAGCCGGAGATTTTTTGTGGCATCCGGACTGGAGAAAATGGTCTGAAAAAACTCGTAGGTATCTGAAAAATTGAAACGGTAATAAGAATAATCTTTGAGCATCTCCCAGTTAGAGATAAATCCTTTTAACAGGTTTTGCCTGGAAACAATGTCTTCTTTGGAGCCTAATGGTAAGGAAAGAATGTCGTTTACTTCCTTACCCGAATAGGTATTGTAAGTGAAGTCAAACAATGGTTTTATTTCCTTTTCAATATGTAAATCCTGAACATTGATCATCTTTCTGGCTGGTAATTGGCAATGATTGGCAAGGAGCCTTTCGCCAAATTATGGAAAATTCGGATATCCCGGCCATGACAGACTAATCAATGATATATCAATACCGGTGACTGACAGATTAGAAAATTTCCCCTTCTGCACCCGACTTGATCCACAATGCCTGGTTAACCTGTCGGCGCCTGATTTCAAAAATTAAATCAAGGTTAACATTTTGACATGGTTTATTCAGTAGATTTGCGGGATGCCGGGTAGAAGCCTACATATCAATTCTTCAGCAGTTAACAGATTCTATCTGATACTTGACACTTGTGATTGTTTTACCTGTTCTTTTAAAGAGTTTCTTCCTTTTAACTCCGGAATGTACTACTACTCCAGCTTCAAAGCCTTTAATGCTGGTACCCCGGCCTGATATTTTTCTCACGGTTACGGGGATTCGTTTTTGCTTTCAAATTACTGTTTGAAATAAACCTCCTGGTAGCTAGGTTGGCAAAAGATTTTATTTAAAACATTATCGCTTTTTTATCGTGATAATTCAGTCGTATAACGCTGAAAGACGTTCAATTAAGTTTTATTCCAACTTATTTTCGTCTTTTCTGCGTTTATTTTTTATGGTCACGCCGGATTTTTCAAAAAATTGATATTTTATGCATTGGATATTCATACTTATACTGTTGTCGATAATTTTATCGGCCGTGGTTTTCGCAATAAACTACAAAAGGAATATTCGAAATGAAAACGAGATTTTTGTCGAACACCTTGAAAGACAAAAAGACTTTACCCTTAAAAGGTACAGGGGCTGTAAAAGATCGGGGAAAAAGATGATTTCCTTGTTTGGAAGCAACGACCCGGCCTATCGAAAAAAATTACAGTAATCGGGAATTGTAAAGCTTGTAATTTATTGAATGTGTCAGTCAGAGTGGCCTAATATCCGCTAATTTTTACTGAAATGAAAAATGCCATGAATGAGATTTCTAAAAAAAGCTATACGCAACTAAGCAAACTGGGTTCTACACTCAATCTATCGTTTTCCAGCCAGGTATTATTAGGCAGTAAAATAGTAGCTCTGGATGGGGTAAAGAAAAAAGTGCTGATTACAGATATGAATGATGTTTCAGGGCAACCCTGGATAATTGAACTGGATGAGGTGGAAGCCATATCTGTAAAAAAGAATTATAGCAGCATAAAGCCAGGTGAACTAACAAAAAAACCATTTGAGGAATTTTTGGAAACGATCCTTTTGCAATTTGAATACAGGGATAGAGGCAGGAATATCGGTTTGACATTTTACGAACGCCGAAAAAATAATTTCCGCGATTTGGCCCTATGGGAAAGAATAGCCAGGAACTGGCAACTAATTCTGTCAAAAATGATCAGGCCAAAAAAGGAAGAGATTCCTCTGATGGATTGAATCCGACGAAGATCGCCCAGCAGATATAAAATATAATTACGCTTCTGGATTTTTTTGAGAACAACTGCCAAAAACAGAATCTTTAAAGAGAAAGAGAAGTGCGGAACAACAAGGATTTAAAATCAATATTAAATACACTTTATCATGAAAAAGTTAGCAACAAGGCTACTTATTACCAAAGAAGACTACAAACTTGTTACCTCATTCCTAAGGGGATTACTGGGCAAAACCCTTTCTGACCGGAAAAATGTCGATGACCTGCAAGCCGAACTGAATAAGGCGAGAATTATTGATGAGGAAGACTTTCCGCTCGATGTGATAAGACTTAATTCGAGGGTAACCATGAAAGCCGACAACAAGGAAGACATTATGGAGCTGATGCTTGTTACTCCGGATAAGGCAAATATTAAAGAGAAAAAGATCTCAGTTTTAGCGCCTATAGGTACAGCACTATTAGGCTTTCGCCAGGGTCAACAGGTGAAGTGGCAGGTGCCGGCAGGTGAAAGAACGTTTACCATTCTGGAGGTTTCAAATAACCCCGTCCAGGCCCTGAGTTCAAAGTAGCTCCGCCGATTGTTGATATCGCCTGTCTTTCCAACTTTCTTACCTGTAATACCCAGGTATAAAATCTGAAATTAGCCGGCAGTCTCTAGAACCTTCACGCCGATTATCATCTCATCTTCTACTGCCAGACATTTCCAGATTTGTCCGCTTGTTCCTGTAAATCAAATGAATTGGGGCATACATAAAACGTCAGCCTGATTGGCAGTCGTTTTACGTATGCCTCAAATATTTGTTGCCCAAACCGCTTCCAAACCCCATTATGTTCTTCCCGGTAAAGACCGGGAACGATTATTTTAATACACAGGCTTGATGCTACCGGGCATGAACAAAGAAAGAAACCATGAAGAAAGTTGTTATTATCGCATTGCTGGCAACAAACTGGATCATCGCAGTTGCTCAACAGGAAATTATAGACATACCGCAGGATATTTATCAGCGTCCGGGAAGAGCAGGGGGGCTTTTTGGCAAAGTGGTGGAAGAAAAAGGCAATAAAGCCATTCCGGCCGCCTCCATTCAAATATTTGTACGAACAAGTGGTTCAACTGCGGACAGCATGGTTACAGGAATGCTTACCAAGCCCAATGGCGAGTTTGCTTTTCCTGGTATCAACCTGCCTGATTCTTTTTTTCTGCGCGTGAGCGCGATAGGTTATACCGAGATTACCAAATTGTATAACCGTCGTAAAGACAAGGGAAAAGTAGCTTCACCTTCCATAGATCTGGGCAATATCAAACTTGAAGTAGGCGCCAAAATGCTTGGCGAAGTGACTGTGGTAGCGCAACGCCCGACCCTGACCATGGGTATCGACAGGAAAATATTCAACGTTGACAAGAATATCACTTCCGCCGGGGGTACCGCCATAGATGTTATGCGCAACATTCCTTCTGTAACCGTGGATGTTGAAGGAAATGTTCAGTTGAGGAACGTCAGTCCGGAAATCTTTGTAGATGGCCGGCCAACTATTTTGACGCTCCAGCAAATTCCGGCCGATGATATTGAAAGAATTGAACTCATCACCAATCCCTCCGCAAAATTCGATGCGGCCACAACAGGAGGTATAATCAACGTCGTTCTAAAGAAGAACCGCAGATCGGGCTTTAACGGGATTGCCTCGTTCGGTATCGGTTCACCCTCCATATTAAATGGCAATCTCAGCCTCAATCTCAGGGCCGGAAAATTAAATTTCTTCGCAAGCGGAAATTATAATAAATCCGGCGGTGTGGGGAAAGGAGAAACGAAAAGAGAAAACAGGAAAAACGGATTGGCAACCGATTATTTTAACCAGCTCTCGGAAACGGAAAGACTGAGGAAATTCTCCTCTATTCGTTTCGGTGCCGATTATTTTATCGATAACCGCAATACGATCTCATTCTCGCAAAACCTGGTAAAGGGAAAGTTCAGTACGAACCAAAACCAGGATCAGCAATACTTGAATAAAGGAAATATTCTCTATCAAACCGGTAAAAGAATCACGCTTTCAGACTCCCGTTTCAACCGAAGCAATAGCCAGTTGAACTATAAACATACTTTTCCAAAAGCCGGTCAGGAACTGACTGCGGACATCACCTATAACACAGGCTCAGGAGATAATAGCAGCCAACTTTCCAATTTTTATCATTATCCGGACGGCAGCGAATATTCAGCTCCAAGGTTTGTAAACAACAGGGGTGACAACAGCAATGACCAGTTGACGATGCAGTTGGATTATGTAAACCCGATAACGGAGCATTCAAAACTGGAGATGGGGGTGAGGGGATTTAAAAGTAATAACTCAAACCTGCTTAATTCGTTTAGCGTTAACAACGGCACGGAGTTAAAGCTTCCCTTAAGTACGAATGTGCAATATGATGAATCTGTGCTGGCTGCTTATTCCACTTATTCCGATGTGTGGAAGACCATAAAATACCAGGTCGGTCTTCGTGCCGAATACTCAAAATTTAATGGGGTGCTTATTGACAGCAACCGCAGTTTCGGGTACAGTCTTCCACTGGATGCCAGCAATATATTTGATGGACTATTCCCAAGTCTTTATCTCACAAAGGACATCGGGAACCAGCAGGAAGTGCAGTTGAATTTCAGCAGACGTGTCAGGAGACCAAGCTTTTGGCAACTGAATCCTTTCATAGATATTAACGATCCGCTGAATATAAGTCAGGGCAATACCAATTTGCGCCCGGAATTTACGAATTCATTTGAGTTTAATTATAGCAAACAGTATAGCAACGGGAGTTTCCTGGGTGTGCTTTATTTCCGTAACAACAAGGCGGATATTACACGCTACAGTGACACAATATCCGCTGCGCAGTTGTCACAACTGGGCAATGCCACCATCGAGCCTGGGGCCATCCTGAATACCTTTATTAATGCGCAATACACCAACAGGGTGGGCGCTGAGGTCACTTTGCAACAGAAGTTCGGGAACTTTGAAATCATTCCCAATATCAACCTGCAGTACCGCAAAGTGAAGGCTAATGTTGGCAAACTTAATCTTGGGAACAAAGGCTTCAACTGGGAGTCTAAAATCATCATGAACTACAAGTTAGCTGCAACATCAAAAATCCTGAACAATACCAATTTCCAACTTAGTGCGCAATACGAGTCACCCAGGGTATTGCCACAGGGACGTAACAGGCGACAGTATCAAACCGACTTTGCGCTGAGAAAGGAATTTCTGAAAAACAATGCGGCCGCCATCACATTCGCCATCAATGATGTGTTCAATACGAATCGTTATG
>JBDTEB010000114.1:0-4181 GCA_039922795.1 Chitinophagaceae bacterium | reverse complement strand
TTTTCGCCGGCAAGGCGGACGCAAGGCCCGCCCCTACCAGGTGACCTGCTATCAACCACTCCCCCCTCCGCCACCAAACGGGGTATTTCATTATTCGAAAGAAAATCGTTTATTTGATCTTCCGTCCCCGCTTTGAAAACTTTTGAAAGTGAATCGTCATCCACCTTCAACGTTTGCATTCATCACAACCAACCATTCTCCAAAGCCATACACCCATTCAATCCCAACCCCCATGCTCTAAAAACACATCGTTCTCCGCGCATCCGCCACCTATGGAACAGGGTTACTAACCGCACCACAGAAATAAATCACTTACAAATATTTTTGCATGCCAGATTTTGAAAAGGACGATCTTGAAAAAAAACAGCCGAACAACTTTTCTGCGAAAAGTCCACTCCCCGAAACCGAATCCAGCAAGGGAAGCTTTACTCCCGAGGTGCTGGATAAAACAATAATTGCTATCCCCTTATTAAGGAATATCAAAGAGGAAGATGATGAGATAATAAAATGTCAAAAGGAAGGAACAGATATTCCCCCGGCTAAATATTATGATGTGATCATTGACATCAACCTGAATTATAAAGGAGGCAGGGAAAAGGCCCGGATCTTGTTGAAAGAAATGGTTGAACAGGTAATTGTTTCCCATCCCGGCTTCCCACTGGCAAGGATTAATCAGGTAAAAACTTCGGTGAGCCAGCAATATGTTTTTGCCAGACTTACTGCTGCCATGATTAAATCTCTCGTAAGGCTCGAGGATAACGCGGCGAAAGGCGAGTCGAAAAAAGAGGATATTTATAAAGACAAATCGGTTCGAATCCTTTACCGGATCTGGCCGGATTTTAAAGTGAAATCGTTTATCACAAAGTCGATCAGCACTGTGAAAGCTGATGCCGCCCGATCATCCTTTTCTGCGTTTGGACAGGGAATTACCTGGGCAGTGATCGATTCGGGAATTGACAGAACCCATCCGCATTTCGCAAAACATGCGAATATCCCCGGAACTTACGACAAGGATTTTACCGTAGACGAACTGGAAGCGCAGGCACCCTTCAATGATGTTTTTGGTCACGGAACGCATGTCGCCGGAATTCTGGCCGGTGAGGTCACCGAACCTATTATCGCCGTGGTCAAACACCGCAACGAAGATGGGGAGGTGGTGTATGAAGCAAGGCCGGAGGACCGCATCTCCGGCATGGCACCCAAATGCAAACTGGTCAGTTTGAAAGTGCTGGACGACGAAGGCAGCGGGCTCGCCAGCAGCCTGATCGTGGCTATAGAATACGTGCAGGAAACCAACGGTTTTGGCAGAAACATCAAGATCCACGGGGTTAACATGAGCCTCGGTTATGACTTCGACCCCGAATGGTTCGCCTGCGGACAAAGTCCGCTTTGCGTAGAAGTGGACAGGCTGGTGAAGTCGGGTGTGTTCGTGGTGGTAGCGGCCGGCAATACCGGTTATGGACATGTGCGTTCGGCCTTTCGCGATGTGGTTGCGCTGGGCTTACCGTTAAGTATCAACGATCCCGGCAATGCAGAGCTGGCAATCACTGTAGGTTCTACTCACCGCGATATGCCACATACATACGGTGTGTCCTATTTTTCATCGAAAGGTCCTACAGGTGATGGTCGGCTTAAACCCGATCTGGTGGCTCCCGGTGAAAAAATAATTTCCTGTGCGGCGGGTAAAAGAAAAGAAAATGCGGTCAATTCTCTCCAGGGCTACTCCGATTGCGAATATGTGGAAGACAGCGGTACAAGCATGGCGGCACCGCATGTTTCCGGTGTGATCGCCGCATTTCTTTCCATCCGTAATGAATATATTGGTAAGCCGGAGTTGGTAAAAGAGATCTTTATGAATACCGCTACAGATCTTAAAAGAGATAAATATTTTCAGGGGCAGGGGCTGGTAGATCTGATGCGCGCCATACAATCGGTGTGACTTTATTAAAGAATTAAATTCCTAATTATGGCAACAATTTCAGGCTTTCCCTATGCAGAACTGCAGTTTACCAAAGACGCAGTAATTTTCGACAACAATGAATTGGCAGAATTAAATAAAATGATCACAGATGGATCACTTTCAGATCTCATTGTGATCTCTCACGGGTGGAACAACGATATGGATGATGCACGCAGCCTGTACCGAAGCCTCGTGGACAAGATTGCCAGAGCACAGGCGTCCACTCCCGATGGTAAGAAGTTTGGGATACTTGGTATTCTGTGGCCCTCAAAAAAATTTGCGGATAAGGACCTGATAGCAGGCGGAGGTGCAGCCAGCGCTGTTTCTCCAGTTGAAAAAGACAAGGTTGCCTTAAAAAATCAACTGGATGCGCTCGATGGCTTTTTCGATGGTGAGGCATCCGATGCTATTATTGCCCGCGCCAGGAAGCTGGTAGATAGTATGAGGACGGACAAGGCCGCAGCAGGGATGTTTGTGCGGGAAATGAACCGGCTTTTCAAAGAAGGGGTGAAGCCTGTTGAAAACGAGGCCGAGGAGGATGTTATTCACTCATTCGGCGAAACGAGCCCGGATAGTTTATTGGCAAGATTACAGGATGAAGATATTGATCTGCCGAATGCAAAATCCATGCAGGGTGCTTCGGATATCGGCCCGATAGGAAGCATGTCGACTCAGGGTATGGGTGCCGCTGCAGGAACAGGGTTCTCTCTCGGAAATATCTTCGGCGCAGCCAAAAATCTCCTGAATTTCGTTACCTATTATCAAATGAAAGAAAGGGCCGGAAAGGTCGGGCTCACTGGCCTCCACCCGGTGCTGGTGAAAATGAAAAACGATTTCCCAAACCTTAAACTGCATATGATCGGACATAGCTTCGGTGGACGACTGGTTACTGCGGCTGTAAACGGAAACCCGGGAGCAACCTTCCAGGTAGATTCGCTTATTCTTTTACAGGCAGCGTTTTCCCATTTCGGTTTCGCAAAACAATACGATGGTTCGAACGACGGGTTTTTCAGATCAGTCATCACTGCCCATAAAGTGAAAGGAGTAATTTTTATTACGTTCACACATAACGATACCGCTGTAGGTATTGCCTATGCCATCGCTTCGCGGATCGCGCGGCAGGTGGGCTCTTTTCTGGGTGATAAGGATGACAGGTTTGGTGGACTTGGTGGAAACGGTGCGGTGGATACTCCCGAGGCCATCAATGATTTTCATCTTGTTCAAGACGGCACTTACACGTTTAAAAAAGGCAATCTCTACAACGTTAACGGAGATGCCTGCATTATGGGGCACTCGGATATTTGTAAGGATGAAGTCGGCCGGGCCATTATAGCTGCGGTGGATGCCAGTTAATCCCCTGCCGGCAATCTCGAATTGACCTATCTTGAACTTTCATAACAACAAGCTCAATATGAGAATTACGATCTGTTTCCTCGCTATTTTTATTGCAGGTATTTCCTCGCAGGCCCAGCAAAACCTCGTTATACCGATAGAAACAAAAGACAATGCACTCCTGCTGACAACCGACGGCGACAAACGTTTGATGGTCACCTATTTTGGCAAACGCCTTACCAGCAGCAGTGAATATGCGGCGATTAAAAGACAAACGAGGCTGCTCGATGGAAATGCCGGGATCAATAACTCCGCCTACACGCCAAGTGGCTCCTGGAGCACCGTTGAGCCGGCGATCCAGGTTACCCATGCCGACGGAAACACCTCGCTTGATCTTCAGTACGTCAGCCATAATTCCACCAAAAAAGATGACAATGTCACCGAGACCGCGATCCTGCTGAAAGACCCTGTTTATCCTTTTGAGGTTGTACTCCACTATCGCACATTCGCAAAAGAAAACGTAATGGAGCAGTGGACAGTCATCCGACACCAGGAAAAAAAACCTATAGTCATTCAAAAAATGGCTTCTGCCAATCTTTACTTTTATGGGCAGAATTTTTATCTTACCCATTACCATGGAACCTGGGCTCAGGAAATGAGACCGGAAGAAGTAGCGCTGACGGCCGGTATAAAAACCCTCGATTCGAAACTGGGCACGCGCGCGGACATGTACCAGGCACCGAGTTTTATGGTATCATTCGATAAACCCGCAACAGAAAACGAGGGCGATGTGTTACTGGGCACCCTAAGCTGGTCAGGTAATTTTCGTTTTGATATGGAAGTGGATACTTATCATAATTTGCGACTGATCGCGGGTATGAATTCTTAT
>JBDTEB010000113.1:0-5015 GCA_039922795.1 Chitinophagaceae bacterium | reverse complement strand
ATTCAGAAAAACATTATTCGTCCCGCATAATATTGGCTTTGTGAGTACGATGGGGTTAACTGCGGGCTTCACCACGATGCTGGGCAATCTCGCCGGCGCATTTTCGAATCTCTATTTCCTCGCATTGCGCATGCCAAAAAATGGCTTTATTGGCACCACCGCCTGGCTCTTCCTGGTCATTAATCTTTTCAAACTTCCTTTTCAGGTGTTTGTCTGGAAGAATATTTCGCTGGCGACATTAAAGGTTGATCTGGTTTTGCTTCCTGCCATGGTGATTGGATTTTTTCTGGGAATAAAAGTGGTGGGCAGAATAAAAGATGAGAATTATCGGAAGGTGGTTATATTTCTGACACTTTGCGGCGCGTTGATGATTTTTTTCAGGTAACCGCTACGCATTGGCTTGGAACGATGAGAAACTGCTCTAACCATTTTTCCAATTTTAGAAAGACTATCCTGAGAAGTCAAACCAATCACATTTCGGTAATAAACAAATTTCTCGCGGCTACCTCCACAATTCCTTTCTTACATTTACTGTCTAACCATGCCCACAGCCATATGTATAAACTCATTATTGCCGTCCTGTTTATAAACTTCACGGCTCAGGCGCAATCCCCCGTAACCATCACCATCCACCCGGATCAAACCGTGCAGCAGATCCGCAACATAGGCACCTCTGGTTGCTGGTTTACGGAAGAGATAGGAGCCACATGGCCGGAAAAAGATAAAACCCGTATTGCCGAACTGCTCTTCAGCAAAGAACTCGACAACACCGGAAAACCAAAAGGTATCGGACTCTCAGCCTTCCGATATAATATCGGTGCAGGCACCGCTGAACAGGGCGAGAACAGCGGCATCTCCCTCCCTGCACACCGCGTGGAATGTTTTCTTTCACCTGACGGCACCTACGACTGGAACAAACAAAAAGGCTACACCTGGATGTTACAACAGGCAAAGAATTATGGCGTTCAGGATCTGATCGCATTTGTAAACAGTCCGCCAGTACAGTTTACCAAAACCGGACTCGGATACAAACTCGTCAAAGACAGTCTCGCTAATCTGCAGGAACATAAATACCAGGCCTTCACCGATTTTCTAGCCAACGTGATGAAAGCCTTTGACAAAAAGAATCTTCATTTCAATTATATCTCTGCCATCAACGAGCCACAATGGGACTGGTCAGGGGTGAAAGGGCAAGCGAAGCAAGAGGGCAGCCCATTTACCAACGAAGAGATCTTCAAAGTCACAACTGCTTTAAATAAAAGTTTGAATGCCCAGAAACTCACTACAAAAATGCTTTTACCTGAAGCGGGCATGCTGGATTATTTATATGGCGGAAATCTCCACAACAGAAGCCGGCAGATCGAACAATTCTGGGATCCGGCAAGCCCGTACTATGTGGGCAAATTAAACCACTCCACAAAATATGTTGAAGGACATGGATATTTCACAGATAACGGTAATGCACAACTGATAAAAACCCGGACGAAGGTAAAAGAAGCTCTCAAAAAATATAAAGGACTTGAATACTGGCAATCGGAATACAGCATGCTCGGAAACGGCTTCCGCGACGGCAAGCCTGGCCGCCTGAGCCAGATCGATTTCGCGTTGTTTCTTGCCAAGATCATCCACCAGGATTTTACTGCCGGAAATGCAAGCGCCTGGCATTTCTGGAATGCCTACGAGCCGGGAAGCACGGAAAGTCCGCGGTACTATCTTATCGCCCTAAATCCACGCAGGGAAACCAATCGGGACACGCTGTATGGAGTTACCAAAAATCTCTGGGCACTGGGGCACTATAGTTTGTTCGTTCGACCCGGGATGTATCGTGTGGAAACAGGCACCAGTGACAATCTCCCTGACACCGTTGCGGCAAAGAACCTGATGATCTCCGCCTTTAAAGAGGCCTCTGGTAAAAAGCTGGTGATTAACATCATCAACTACATCAGCGAAGAAAAATCTGCGGAAATTATTCTTGACGGATCTGCCACGAAACAGACATACAACATCCAGAGCTTTCGCACTTCCGGCACGAATGGTGACGACATGAAGCCATATCCTGTTAATCAAGACGGCCCATCAAATAAAATCCAGATTTCACTTCCTCCAAGATCTATCACAACCTATGTTTACAGTCAATCCAGGTAAACAGATGCTGAACAAAAAATCATTGTTGGCACTAATTGCGGCTTTCATATTTATCGGGATGAGGCATAAAGAAGCCCCGAAAAATCAGGAAAATCGTTTGTTCTATAACGAAGCAGCCACAAACTGGAACGAAGCCCTACCCCTTGGAAACGGCAGGATGGGCGCCATGGTTTTTGGCGGAATTGATACGGAACATCTGCAACTCAACGAAAATACCCTGTACAGCGGCGAGCCTTCACAGAGTTATAAAAAAGTAAATATCACCGGCGGCTTTGGCACAGTGATGAACCTGTTGTCTACCGATCAGAATGCCGCGGCAGATGAGTACATCAGGCAAAACTGGCTGGGCCGTCTTCACGCCAATTATGAACCTCTGGGTGATCTGTTCTTTACCTCTGCTTCATTAAAAAATATAATTAATTATCGCCGCGAACTGGATATCGCCCAGGCGATCCTTCGCATCAGTTATGAATCGGATGGAGTTTTATACACCCGTGAAATGTTTGCGTCACATCCCGACAGTGTAATCGTGGCAAAGTTTTCCGCTTCCAAACCCCTAATAAATATCAGCGCAACATTCGGGTCAGTTCATCCGACAGCAAAATTCTCGGTGGCAAATAACGTACTTTCTATAAAGGGACAGGCTCCTGGCTATAGTTCGAGGAGAACACTGGAACAAATAGAAACCTGGAAAAATCAATATAAACACCCTGAATTATTTGATGCAAATGGAAAAAGGAAATTCAACAAACAAACATTGTATGGAGATGAGATCAACGGACTTGGAATGTATTTCGAAGCGCAGATAAAACCAAAAATCCGTGATGGCAAACTGGAAACAGATAGTAATTCAATACATATAAAAAATGCGAGTGAGGTCGTCTTTATTTTGTCGGAAGCAACCAGCTTCAATGGCTTTGATAAAAGTCCATCAAGGGAAGGACTCGACCCGCAAAAAATTGCCGCCCGGATCCTCAACAAAGCCTGTCTTAAATCATACGAGGAATTAAAAGCCAACCACACCAGGGATTACCGGAAATTGTTTGACCGCGCCAGTCTCGATCTTCATTCCACCTTACAAACAGCAAATATTCCCACTGACCAGCGCATCATAAATTTTACAAAAGACAATGACCCCGGCCTGGTTGAATTATTATTTAATTACGGGCGTTACCTGATGATCTCGGGATCAAGAAAAGGCGGTCAGCCCCTCAATCTCCAGGGGATCTGGAACGACCAGGTTATCCCGCCCTGGAATAGTGGTTACACGATCAATATCAATACGGAAATGAATTACTGGCCCGCCGAAGTTACCAATCTCGGTGAATGTCAGGAACCATTATTTCGCATGATCAAAGAGATGGCCGTGACCGGTAAGGAAACAGCAACGCTCATGTATAAACGCCGAGGATGGGTGGCGCATCATAATGTTTCCATTTGGCGCGAAACATTTCCCAACGATGGCAGTCCGGGCGCTTCATTCTGGACGATGTCACCCGGATGGTTGCTGAGTCATATGTGGGAACATTACCTGTTTACCGGTGACAAAAAATTTCTTGAAAAGGAGGCCTATCCACTAATGCGCGGCGCGTCCATGTTTTATGCTGACTGGCTGATAGAAAACAGGGAAGGCAAACTGGTAACGGCTGCAGGCAACTCACCCGAAAACTCATTTCTCAATGCAAAAGGCGAAAAGGCACAGATCAGTTCCGGTCCGACGATGGATATGACCATCGTGCGTGAACTGTTTACGCGAACGATCGAGGCGGCAAAAATGCTGGGCAAGGACAAGCAACTTATAACAGAATTAAGCGCCAAACTGGCGAGATTGGCGCCTTTCAAAATTGGGGCAAAAGGGCAGATCCAGGAATGGCAACAGGATTATGCCGAACCCGAGCCCAAACACCGGCACATTTCTCATCTCTACGGGCTTTATCCGGGCAACCAGATCATCGCGGAGAGACCTGAGCTTATGCAGGCCGCCAGGAAAACTTTACAGTTAAGAGGCGATGAAGCAACCGGCTGGTCGATGGGTTGGAAAATCAATATGTGGGCGAGATTGCAGGATGGAGATCATGCCTATGCCATCATCAGGAATTTATTTAAACCAACCGGCTTTGGCGAGATAAAAAATGCCGGTGGCGGATTGTTTAAAAATCTATTCGACGCTCATCCCCCATTTCAAATCGATGGGAATTTTGGATTTACTGCCGGCGTTGCAGAAATGGTTCTGCAAAGTCATGACGATTATATCCAGGTGCTTCCAGCACTTCCAGCAGCCTGGCCTTCTGGCGAAGTGAAGGGCCTGGTAACCCGCGGAGGATTTGTCATTGATTTGAAATGGACAGATGGCAAAGTTGAGACACTAAGTATATTTTCAAAGCTCGGTGGCAAATGCCGGCTTAAAACAGCGAGTGAGATGAGTGGAAAAGACATGCTGCTTTCTGTAGCCAAAGAAGACAGCAGTAATCCCCTGCTCAGGCGATCACCCGACGTTCCTTTTGAAGGAAATATACAGCCGGGCATTTCATTACCGGCCTCAAATATCTACGAATGGCAAACGGAAGCCGGTAAAACCTATCATCTTGCCGTTAAAAAATAAACACTTACCCAGATTGATGTAAATTAAACAGAGCGTTGAAATTCAAATAAAAGTGAATTATCTTGGCTTGGAAAAATCAACCTTAATCAACTTAAAAGACATGAACAGGATTAAAGTCGCTGTAGTAGGAACTGGTTTTATCGGGCCTGCTCACGTTGAAGCGCTGCGACGCTTGCCGAATGTTGAAGTTGCCGCACTTTGCGAAGCAACCATTGAATTAGCGGAAGAAAAAGCCACTTTGCTGGGTATTCCGCGGTTTTATGTTTTT
>JBDTEB010000112.1:0-8793 GCA_039922795.1 Chitinophagaceae bacterium | reverse complement strand
AATAGCGACAAATCATTTACCTGGGAGAAAGTCACGGGTGTTTCCAAATCCGGGGCATCATCAGCGGTGATCCAAAACTATAATTACGCGGCCAATGATCAAAAAGATTATCTCCGGCTTCCTGAAGTGAATCTTGCCAATTCAGATTCTGCATTCATCACCTTTCACGTTGCGGCGTCTGCAACTACAGCGCTGACCACTGCCAATAATGTTTGGGATACGCTGGAAGTATTGATCAGCACAGACTGTGGAATAAGTTACCAGTCGCTGTATAAAAAGTGGGGAGCAAATTTGATCACAACAGCAGGTGTTGCAGATAAATTTTTTATTCCGTCTGTTGCCGAATGGCGAAAGGATTCTATCAATATCACCAGTTTCATCAGCCGTGGAAATGTACTGATCGCCTTCAGGAATACCAACGAATACGAGAACAACATTTACCTGGATAACGTGAACGTGTACACGAAAGTGATCAATCCCAACCTTAAAGCCAAGGGATTTCTGCTGACGCCCGTGCCGGTCGGAAATATGGTGACCGTTCAGTTTTATCCTCAGCCGACAAATCTTCGAAGCCTGGCTATCTATACAATTCTTGGCCAGAAGCTTTACGAAGTCAATACAAGTTCAGGAGCAAGTAATTTTTACCAGTTTGACATGAGCCGAAATGCCGCTGGTGTGTATATTTTCCGGGCAACTTTTACCGACAGGGTGATCACCAGAAAATTTGTGAAAGGAAATTAAAACGCCCGAAGCTTATCGCCCTTGATCTGGGTTTCAGTAACCGGGCCGTACTTCCCGGCAATCTTTTTAATATCTGCAGATTTGCCTATCAGTACGAATTGCAGATTGTTCTCAGGATAATATTTATTGATAATTTCTCTGGCTTTTGCGGTCGTCAGGTCATCCACTTCCTTCTGAAAATTATTGATGAATGAAGGCTCCAGCTTATACCAGAACATAGTGTTTAACCAATTTGCCAGCTGGCCAGAAGTTTCGTATCTGGGAGGAAATTGCCCTTTTACATAGTTCTTTGCAGAGGTAAGCGTTTCTTCATCCAGCCCGTCTTTGTGCAGTTTCTTTAAAACATCAAGGGCCATATCTATGGTAGGTTCGGTGGACTTTGTCGCAGTGAATGTGCTTATATAAAAACTCCCTCCATTTTTCAAAGAGGAAAAATTGCTGCCAGCACCATAGGTCAGTCCCGAGCTCACGCGCAGGGCATCGTTTAGCATCGAAGTAAACCGACCACCGAAAACAGTATTTACGACTTCCAGTGCTACAGCATCTGGGTTATTCTTTTTCACCCCTTTCCCCCCGATTAATAAAGTGGTTTCCCTGGCATCTTCTTTATTCACAAGCAACACTTTTCCGGCTGGTGGAAAAACCGGGGTTGCACTTGCCGGGTCGGGTAGCCTGGGACCGGTTGATTTCCAGGTGCTGAAAAGTTTGGTCACCAATAATTTCATTTTCTTCTTGTCGAAATCACCAACGATGGCAATGGAAGAACCCTCGGGAATATAATGATTGGCATAAAATGCCATAAGGTCATCGCGGGTTAGCTTGCCTACTCCTGCAGCAGTACCCGCAGTTGGGTTTGCATACACGTGGTCAGCATAAATCAGCTTGTCCCAATAATTTTGCTGGACGGATCTCGGACTTTCTGTCGCCCGTTCCAAAGCTGTCAATTTCCGTTTCTTTTCTTTTTCAAATTCATCTTTGTCAAAGGCGGGCTCAGTAAGAACAGACTGGATCATTCCAAAAATTTTGTCCTGGTCCTTTGAGGCAAATCGCGAGGAAAGAGAACTGTTCTCTTTGGAAGAAAAGATATTTATAGAAGCACCAATAAAGTCGAGTTCTTCATCAATCTGTTTTTTGGTAAATTTTTTTGTTCCAGAACTCAGACAGGCAGCGGTCAGGCTGGCCAGACCCGATTTTTCACCATCGTAAACGGCACCAGCCGGAAATATGCCCGCCACATTTATCAGCGGTACTTCGTGCTGTTCCATCAGGTAGATGGTAAGGCCGTTAGGTAGTTTAAACTGGTCAAATGGCGGTAGTTTGAAACTCTGCTGGGCAACGGAGAGCGAATTTATGAGCAGGGAGAAAACTGCAAGGAGTAGTAAATTGTTTTTCATTCTTCTACATTGGCTTTTATCATTCCAACTGTTCTATTCGATTTTATAAAATATTTTGCGGCCACACGTTTGACATCTTCAATACTCACTTTGTTATACTCCTCCGGGGCGTTATACATTTTTTTATAATCACCAAAAAAGACTTCGTACGTCCCGATGCTGTTGGCCTTGCCATCGATTCTTTCAATCTGCGCATAAAACTGCATCAGTTTTTGATTTTTTATTTTTTGAAGTTCAAGCGCAGTAATTCCGGTTTTTTTTATTTTATCCAGTTCGGTGTAAATCGCAGACTCGAGGTCTTCCACCTTAATGCCCAGGGCAGTTACTGCGTTTACCTGGAACAAGGTCGGGTCAAAACTTCCCCCAAAGCCGGAGGAAATACTCGTTGCCAGTTGCTTTTCGTCAACGAGAGAGGAGTAAAGCCTGGAAGATTTTCCATCAGTGAGGGCACTGGACAGCACATCAAGTGCATAGAAATCAGTATCTCGGGTAGCGGGAATGTGATAAGCAATCTGCAGGTATGGCGAGGTGACATCTTTCTGAACCGTGACCCTTCTTTCACCAGTTTGCTGTGGCTCCACAAGATGTATGGGCGGGGGAGGTACCTGTGCAGGAATGGGCTCGATATACTGACGAGCCAGTTTTTCGACCGTTGCCAGGTCAACGTCTCCGACAATCACTGCAACACAGTTATTGGGAGCGTAATACGTTCTGAAATAATTTTCGAGATCTTTCTTTTTCCAGGCCCTGATATCGGATTCATATCCGATTACTGACCAGTGGTAAGGGTGTTCTATAAAAGCAGTCGCATTAACCGCTTCACCCAGCAGTTGCCAGGGTGAGTTTTCCAGCCCGGTACTACGTTCGGACAACACGACACCACGTTCACTTTCGACCATGGCGGAATCGATGCTGAGGCTGGCAATTCTGTCTGCCTCGAGATCGAAGATCGTCTCAAGCGCAGACGAAGGAAACCAGTTTGTATAGACAGTTACATTCTCGGTGGTATAGGCGTTATTCGCTCCGCCATTGAATTCCATCTTGCGATCAAACTGTCTCGGGCCATATTTTCTGGCACCGTTAAACATCATGTGCTCAAAAAAATGTGATATACCAGTAATACCCGGATGCTCATTTCTTGAACCAACTTTCCAGAACAAATACATATTTGCGTTAGGAATGGAATGGTCTTCCAAAACCAGGAACTTCATCCCGTTTTTGAGGGTAAATTGTTTTACATCCTCAGGCTTTGTTTGGGCATAACAGGAGGAGAGGGTGACTATAAAAGCGGAAATTATTTTTAGCCGACTTACAAAACTAACCATACACAATCGGGGTTTGTGTAAACATACAACGACTAATAATATCCTCAGCGGTAAAGGTGGAAGAAATTATTCATGGTACATGTCGCGGCCGGGCATCTATCTTCTATACTGCAGCATCCACTCGTAAATATTCATGCCATTCTCCTTGTAGGCAGGGTCCATAGCCGCCGTCCAGGAGTCGTGAGACGACGCATGAAATAGCGTCAGGCGAGGCGGGATAGCCGGATTGTATTTGTTAATTGTCGCTATAAAAGTTTTTGGTTCTGTAGCGCTGATCTTAGGGTCGTCGTCATTGTGAAAGATCCAGACAGGCATCTTTCCGTTGGCGATATTCTTACAGCGCAGGTCAGTTCTGTCGTCAATAGATACACCAGACATCGGCACGATGGCTGCTATGCGTGACGTATATTCTCCACCCATTTCAGAAGTGACAATGCCTCCCATACTAAGACCGGTAACATAAATCCTTGATGGATCGATACGATATTCTTTGCGGGCAAAATCAATAAAGGCGGCAAGTTCCTGATTGGAAGCGTATTGATTGAACTGGGGGGCCAGCACAACGAACGACAGGTCCTCAGTACCCACGTGGAAACTTGGAGGAAATTTTTTCTGTGCGAGCAGTGAAGGAATCCCGTCGTTTAAGACAAAGGGAAGATCCTGGTTTCCGTTTCCTACCTGTCCGCCACCGTGAACACTGATAAGGAGAGGGTAATTTTTTGAAGTTTTTGGATAAAGGGCAGGAGTGCCACTATAATAGCCGCCTATCATTGGTCCCACCTTTCTCACATGAGGCTCAAGTGTGTAAGGCTGGGTTTCAATTGTTGCATTGGCAGCAATAGTTTCAGGACTAAGCTTTTTTCGGCATGAGGTCGACAAGCCGACAAGTAGCAGGAAACAAATAATACGTGTCATGGTGTGGTGCATAAAAAGTGCGTTTAAAAAACAATTCTTCGCCGGTTAGGGATATGAGGAGAGGAACTGACTGGACAACTAGTTTGAATAAAAGCCAGCTTAACAAAAATCAATAGCTGTAGGAATGGGGGTATCTACGAAGATGCACTGTTCAAAGATTGCTCCAAGGATTTATTTCTTGAAATTTCTTGTCCGCGATCATTTTTCCACTAAGGATTCTCCTTCATCTATAAGGAATAAAATTGTTTTTTTAGAAAACTTTAAGAAATAATTTATATTTATCAATCCAAGACCAATCTCCTCACGTAACTACCATCACACTTACAATAAATTACGGTATTTCCTTAGGGTTTATATCGGAACCAATTAGAAGTGGTTACAGATTTACCCCCGTTGCACCCAGATTTCCGGAAAGAAAGGAATTTTTACTTTATTAATCAATCAAACATCACAAAAATGCCGAACAGTTTATCTGAAAAAAATCAGGTAGTTGCCGACGAAAAAAAGATCGCGCAATTATCTAGGAGAAGATTTCTGGGTTATGCAGGTGCAGCTACGGGCCTGATGGCCGTTGCCGCTGCTTGTAGTCCTGACAAAGCAATGCCCGGAATGCGCACAGACGCAGGCGTAAGTCTTGGATCAGGCGACATCGGAATCCTGAACTATGCTTATGCGCTCGAGCAACTGGAAGCAGCGTTCTACACGCAGGTAATGATGAGCAAGTATTCAGGAATGAATGCTTCTGAAACTGCACTCATCACTGATGTGCGGGATCATGAAATTGCTCACCGCGAATTTTTCAAAAAAGCACTCGGATCGGCAGCCATCGGCGCCATCGAGGTAAACTTTGAAAAAATCGATTTTGGTTCAAGAGATAGCGTGCTGAACACCGCCAAAGCTTTTGAAGATCTGGGTGTATCTGCTTACAATGGTGCAGGCAGACTCATCGTTTCCGCTGACTACCTGGTTCTGGCAGGCAAGATCGTATCGGTTGAAGCACGCCATGCTGCTTATTTCCGCGACCTGATCATGAACGGAAGTTTTGCTGATTCAACAGTAGTTGATGCCATGGGCCTCGATGTCGCCAGAAAACCAATGGAGGTTTTGGCGATCGCCTCAGCGTATCTGAAAACACCAATCGACGCAAGTCAATTACCAACCTATTAATATCTACATCATGAACCTGAATAGTATTTTCGGAGAAATAGAACAAGTCGATCCAGAAGTTTACGGACGTCTGGACAGCCGCAGAAAGGCGCTTAAAGGTTTTGCAAGTTTCGGTGGCAAGCTCGCTGCGGCCGCTTTACCGATCGCCTTCGGATCCCTGCTTAACAAATCTTACGCAGGTACCAAAAGCACAAAAGATTCAGTGGTGGACATCCTGAACTATGCGCTGACACTGGAGTATCTCGAAGCAAAGTTTTATAACACCGCTGTGGCCACTCCGGGACTTCTCCCTGCAGGTGCTGCGACTGGTGCCATCCAAACCATTTCTACGCACGAAAATCAACACGTTGCGTTCCTGAAATCTACCATCATGCAACTTGGTGGAACTGCTGTTAAGGAACCCATGTTTGACTTTTCAGCTGGCAAAGGCTCCGGTAACGGACCCTTCAAGGATGTGTTCAAGTCACTTGACCTCTTCCTTGCTGTAGCCCAGACATTTGAAGACACTGGAGTACGCGCCTACAAAGGACGTGCTGCAGAAATCGTTGGTGGGGGAGCTTATCTTACCGCTGCACTCCAGATCCATTCTGTAGAGGCAAGACATGCTGCACACATCCGCCTGATGCGCAGGAACTACGGATCAGGTGTGGGTAATGTAAAGCCTTGGATCACCGGAAAGAACAGCAACATCAATTCTGCGCTTGTTCAGCCAAATTATGATGGCGAAGAAAACGCAGTCCAGGCAGGCATTCCTATCATGAACATCGGTGGATTCCCGATTTCCATGGATGCTGCAACCGAAGCGTTTGACGAAGTGTTGACGAAAGCACAGGTATTGATGATCATCGATCCGTTTATCGTTCCATAGTGGTCGCATATTTTCTCTAATGCAAAGAGCCGGTCCTTTTTAAGGGACCGGCTCTTGCTTTTTAATGCCGTGGTGTGGAATGAGAAAAGCGTGGTCAGCTACTGAAAGATCTGCGAGAGCGATTCAGGAAGCGCCACAAAGCCCAGATAAGGATCGAGCTTTGCAGTGTCTGAAAAAACGGCGGTGGTCACGCGGCTATTACGGGAAATCTGGTAACAGAACTCTACGTAAAATCCGTCGACCTGGTAAAGATCGTAGTAAAAACCGTTTTGCTCCCGCTGTCCCAGGAGTGTTCCCTGGAAAGTCAAAATGTCTTCCCTGTTCTCATCATTAAGCAGGCTGAATTCATGAGCGGTCATGTATATTGGAATTTATAGTTTTCTGACTGGTTTTGGTTAGAGTTCGTTGCATCGGTCCCGAAAAAAGCTATTTTCGTCCAGGGTTTTTCAAACCGTAATCTTAAACTATATCGGTGACCTTCCAATGGATCAACAATACCTACCTGGGTAAATTATTTAAATCGGACAGAAAACTTTCTTTCTGGGTAGGAGGATTTTTTGTTGCCACAATATGCTGTAATCTTCTCAGACTGGAGGCAACGCCGTTTTTTTTATGGGGTATGTATTCAGCCATTGAGAAATCAGTACCTACCTACCAGGTGACCGGAATTATGACTGGTGGCAAAAGTAATATCGACTTCTATTCCGGCACCAGTGACAATTCCCGGTTTTTTCTTCTATCTCCACTTCAATATTACAAAGAATTGCAGGAAAAAAATGAAGTCGATCCCAGTTTAAAGATCTTACAGAAAAAATTTCCATCGCTTGACTTCGTTTATGATAGGGCGTTTACCAAATACTTTGATAAAAGTTCCGAAACACTGGCTTTCCCAGGCTGGTACGCGAAATACCTGACAGCGCAGACAGGCACATCAGTAAATTGTTTAAGGATATCTGAGATTACCGTCAAGATTTTTCCACAAAGAACAGTGACTGTCGATTCGGCTCAAGTATTTTTGAAATGGCCATGATGGAATCTTCCCAAAAATCTAATTCATTTCGGAATATTTTATGCCGGCTGGTATTTGCTGCGATACTTTGCTCACTGTTGTATGGGTTCCAGTCGAAGGTTTTGGTTCATCAGCTTCAGGCACCTGTTCTTTCTTTTCTCTATCTCGACCCGATCTTCTGGATTGCAGACCTGACGGGACTTACCAGGGCAGTTTCCTCATCCTTTTATATAGCCCTGGCCTTTGATATTTTACTACTCGCCAGCTGTGTGGCAACGACTATTTTTCCCTCCCGCAGAATCTTTCCAACTATTTTCTTCCTGCTTTATTTTTTGTATTTCATTATATTCAATAGCTACGGTGCCCACCATACGCTGAATAAGGTTGGCATACTATTAATGCCACTTGCTTTCATCGTGCGCCCTTCAAGATTTGGATATTTATGGGAAGGCTTACGCTATTATACCCTGTTTATATTTACCAGTGCTTTTATTTGGAAACTTGTAAGACTATCCTGGCTTCATTCCATCCAGGGAGAACTTATTCTGAAAAAAAATCTTGTTGCGTACCTGGTTTATCATCCTGAAAGTTTCCTGTCG
Source organism: Chitinophagaceae bacterium (assembly GCA_039922795.1). GTDB lineage: Bacteria > Bacteroidota > Bacteroidia > Chitinophagales > Chitinophagaceae > JADCRZ01. Next base: position 775 of record JBDTEB010000112.1, on the reverse strand, counting down.
AAAATGTATTTCCGGTTGCTTGATCATCCATTGATCCTTCAGCTCTTTTTCCTCGCAGGTTTTTTGCTGGAAGGAAGTTTTATGATCGGTTTTTTTACCAGGAAATACGACAGGCTGCTTTTGCTTGGTATGTTTCTGCTTGTAGCCGGATTCTGGTTTATGGCGGATGCTTTTTTTGGAGAACTCCTTATTTTCGGTCTTACATTGCTTCCTTTAAAATACCTACCTTCTCCCAGTCAGAATCGGGCATAGCCTTTTTTTTAAACGGCAGGAAGAGGTAGCTGGCTCAATTATTCCATAGAGAAACAACATATCAACCCCCTTAATCGGCAGTGCTGAATTAGATTAAAAATTTATTATGACTCAACAAAGTCCATCGCGAAACCCAAAGCTGATCATTATCGGTGCCGGCTTCGCGGGAATAGAACTCGCTCAGAAGCTCAAACATGCGCCTTACGATATTACTATTCTTGACAGGCATAACTATCATACATTTCAGCCATTACTTTACCAGGTAGCCACCGGAGGACTGGAAGCGGAAACAATCGCTTTTCCAATCCGCAAAATTCTGCAGGATCAGAAAAATATTCATTTTATAATGGCCGACGTGCTAACGATCAACCCCGATAAAAAAACTGTTGAAACCTCTGTAGGCCTCTTTGACTTTGATATTCTCGTACTGGCTACTGGTGCGACGACGAATTTTTTCAATGACAAACAGATCGAGCATTTTGCCATGGGGATGAAGTCTGTGCCGGAGGCGCTAAGTCTTCGC
>JBDTEB010000111.1:0-5708 GCA_039922795.1 Chitinophagaceae bacterium | reverse complement strand
CGCTGGCGAGCAGTATCATTGAATTAGCCCACCTTCAAAATTTTTTCAAGACTAACCTGCCATCACTTACTGATTTTGGCCATACCAAAGATGAATTGAAGGTCGTTTCGTTTCTGGAAGACCTCGTGTTTGGCAGTATAAGAAAAAAACAATAGCGCGAGCCGCAAACTGTCGCGCCTCCTGCTATTAAAAATCCAAAGCAGCCTTACTGGTATTTATCATTCTTTCTTGATATCTTCTTCACTATTCAAATCGTCCATGAAAGGCTTGATTGCGTTCATGAATGTCATCTTTTTGGCTGAATCAATTCTGTCGTCTGTAAAAAGCTTCCCGATAAAACGCAACATTTCTGCCCTCGGTCCACCCTCCTCTTTTTCAAAACTACCTGTGCTCACGGTGTTTAGCTCTCGTACCGTCGCAATGATAAACACCAGAAAAAGTACAATAACAACACTCGTTAAAACGATGATATCCGTATTATTTTCCATGACAGCTTATTGATTTTTTTTTAAATTAAAAAAGATGAGTAAGCCCAAAATGGTTGGCGGCCATAAGCCAATAAAAATAGCCCTGTTCGGATCTTTTAATATCACATAGTAATATTCGGACACAAAAATCAGGATTACGACCATCAATACGATCAATAGTTCCGACGCTTTAAATTTTTTAAACATCTAATAAATTTTTATGGTAGAGAATATTTTTTGATTGTGATTGCTTTTAACTAGTACAAGCTGCCACTATTCGTGACCAAAAGACCATGGCTACGAATTTGCTTTCGGAGGTTACAATAACCCCTCGATGGGCGCGCGTACAGGTAAAATACGGATTAAAAAGAAGGATTTGGTGTAAAACAATAAATAATCAAACATTTCTGTTTAACTATTCTCTTAAAAACATCAACGCTTAAATGGTTTAATAGTTTTATCATCTTCAAAATATTTTAGAAAGTCAGCATTTCAGAACGTAGCCGGGGGTGCGCGACGGGTTGCTGGTTTCAGCGAGAAGGTTTTCCATACTACCAGGCGATCTGAGCGTATCCAGATGGACAAAACTGGTTTCTCGAATCGATAAGAGATCAATTCCCCCTATAGGTTGAATAACCAAATGCCGAAAGCGTTATGGGAACGTGGTAATGATTGGCATCTTTGATCTGAAAAACAACTTCGATGAAGGGATAGAAACTCTCCATACCGCTCTTTTTAAAATAATTACTTGTGTAGTAGGTTAGTTTATAAATACCCAGGTTAGACTTATCCGAGCTGAGAAAATCAGAAATTCTGCCATCCTTATCCGTGATTTTCTCATCTACAAAGGACCACGTTTTTGACTTTTCCATATAGTGCTCCAATTTGATGGTTACGCCACTTACTGGTGCCCCTTTCGAAATGTCCAGTATGTGGCTAGACAGTTGATATTTATCTTTTTGGGCAGATGATAACATAGTCAACATCGAAAAAATGACCGTCAAGAATATATTTCGCATTTATTTAGTTTTTACTGGAAGTATAAAGTACAGTTGCAATGATCGAGCCTTACATAACCTATGGGACAATCATTCATCGGTTGCAGGATTGATTTCCGCAACAGGATCTTTTAAAGTAAAACGTAACCACAAGTATCCGATCAGCCCAGCCAATACTGAGGCAACAATAACAGCGATTTTAGCACTGTCAATCAGTTTTGCATCAGTAAATGCCAGTAAGGTGATGAAAATAGACATGGTAAATCCAATTCCAGCTAGTAGTCCTGCGCCAAAAATATGTTTGCGCTGTATGTCCCCGGGAAGCGAACACCACCCAATGACAATGCCAAGAATGGCAAATAAAAATACGCCTAGCGGTTTGCCCGCCAGCAGACCCAGGATAATTCCCAGACTATTAGGCGTTATAAGATCATTTGAAAAAGATGAGGGGATTGCAATTGCTGTATTTGCCAATGCGAATAGTGGGAGAATCAGAAAAGCTGCGATTTTATGCAGGTGATGCTGCAGTTTATAGGAAGGCGATGCCTCGTCTCCGTTACCAAATGGTATAGCGAAAGCCAACAGGACCCCGGTTATTGTTGGATGAATTCCAGAACGGTACATACAAAACCACATCAGGCATCCCAATAACAAATAGATGGAGATCATATAAACTTTCAATCGGTTCATTACCAGCATAATCACAAAGAGTAAAGCCGCGAATCCGAGATACATCAGCGCGATGCCATTTGAGTAAAAAAATGCGATGATCAGTATAGCTCCCAGGTCATCAATGATGGCTAGAGCCGTTAAGAATATTTTTAATGAAGCGGGAACTTTCTTACCTAGTAAAGACAGTATGGCCAAAGAAAAAGCGATATCTGTCGCCATAGGAATTCCAAAACCGTTTTGTGTTACGGATCCCTGGTTAAAGATGAAATGAATAAGGGCAGGTAAGGCCATACCGCCAATCGCGCCCATGACGGGAAGCATGGCCTTTTTTACGCCGGCCAGTTCTCCTATATACAATTCTCTTTCAATCTCCAGTCCGACCAAAAGAAAGAAAATGGTCATCAGGCCATCATTGATCCAGAATTCTGTTGATTTAGAAAAAACGTTATAATGCCACAACTGCATGTAATTGTCTGCTAATGATGAGTTGGCAAGGGTAAGAGAAAGAACGGTACAGCATATCAGGATCAGGCCTCCTGATTTTTCGCTGTTAAAGAATTCGGTGAAAAGTTTTGTCAATTTCATTATGAGGACTGTCAGTAATTTAGCATGTTAAACGGTTTCAGTGGTGAAACGACGGCCCGGTTAACGTTATATGGTAAAAGGTTGATGTGCTGAATAATCATTAAGGAAATCTATCGCAGGTGTTGTTTAAAAAAATTAATTGACTTATCAATAGCATCGGCAGCGTTGAAATAATTAAAACCATGTCCATCAATATATTCGTAATACTCATTTTTTACCCCCAATGAAATCAATCTTGCCCTCAGCCATTGGCTTTGGTAAATGGGCACGATCACATCTAAAGTACCGTGAAAAATAATAGTCGGTTTTGTTTGAGCCGTTGCCACTGAAAGTGGACTATTTGAATCATATAATGGGTCATTCCAGGGAGCACCATTAAATTGGATGATAACATCTTTTACTGCTTTGCCAACCCAAAAATTGTAGCTGTTATACCATTCCCAGTCATTCAATTTTGAAGGACCGAAAAAATTAGCAACAGATTTTACATGATTATCAGCATTGTACTTGTATGTGTACAACATGGCGAGATGTGCTCCTGCGCTTGTTCCCATCATACATAAAGTATCAGAGGTGACAAAGCTATTTTTATTTTTCACCAAAAAGTTTACCGCAGACGACACATCACTCATTATTTCCTGGTAATGAATAGCCGGGTTGCTCGTAAGCCGGTAATTGATTGAAGCCACCGCCGCCTGGGGCCATTTTTGTTTGATTAAATTGAACATTTGTACGTACTCGCCATCAGATTTATTTCCACCTTCCCATCCACCGCCATGTATAAAGACTACGACTTTCGTTGCCGAAGTTCTTCCTGCTGGCAAAAAGATATCCAGCTTTTGTTTGGGGTCCGTGCCATAGGCAGTATCCTGTATAATTCTCTCAGATAACGGACCTGTTACACCCCCCGCATCAACCGGGGTCTTCGTACAGCTAAAAAGAGCTACGCTAAAAAAAAGGACAATCAAATGCCTGCTCATAACGCTGATGTTTAAGAATCTATTTCCAGATGTTTTTTAACGGCTACTCGTATTATTTTTCAAACTTAGTCTTTTCTCCTAGTATGTTTGGCTAAAGGTTTAAGAACAGTCATACCTAAAACAAGGATGGCCAGACTTAAAATTAGGCGCGGCAACAAACGACAATTTCTGAAGAAAACAGGGTTATTGCAGTTCGGTCAGTGAAGGTTGAGAGAGTCGCAGGTGAAATCGTAAAGCCAGGTAACCCAGCATATTCACTGATTTACCTGGAACATCCCATTAAAATGGATTATATGCTGGAGATTATAACAGATAGTTTTTTACGAGAAAACATCTGGGATACTTGAACTTCGTCCATCCCGAAATACCATTCGGCTAGACAGATGTCGGCCCACATCTGACCCTTGCGAGTGTCCGTGGCTTGTTTTAAATGAATGCCGGGGATGCCGTGCGACATCATCAATATAGTTTGCGGAACTGGTATCGGCTCATTTTTGTTAACAACAAAACCAGCTGGTAGAATCATGCTCCAACATGGCAAACGTTCATGTAGGGTTAACCGTCATACCTGTGAAATTCGGTTATAGTCAAATAGTATCCGTCGGGATCTCTGAGTGAGAATTCATTTTTTAAAGAGTTTGGATTCAAGTGAATTTCTTCTTGCACCGAAGCACCCATCCCCTCAACATTTTCCCGGATGCCGTTCATATTTTCCGTTCTGAAATATAGGATTAGTCCATTTCCGGGAGTAATATCCGGATTGCTCATGGAAGGGTGATCGTGATCTCCCCATTTATGCAAACAAAGTACAATATCATCTTTTGTGGATGATAAAACGGAAAAGCTTTGACCACCATGAGATTGTATAAACCCAAATACTTGCTGGTACCATTTTGAACTCAGTTCAACATCCTTTACCGCGATAATCGGGTCAATTGTTATCATAATTCATTCAGGTTATCGTGCCTTTAAACCTTATTAGATCAAACTGTCAATTTTCGAAGTCGTCCGGTTAAGGTACCTAAAATTCAGTCTTCATCACCGATTGGAATAGCTACCTGTCGTTTACCGCCTACGATTCTGGCAGCTGAGGTTTGAGTTATAATGTTTTGACGTTAGATTTTTCTGCAAGACTTGCCGGAATATCCTGTTTTTGTGTGTTTCTTATTTTGTGGTTGATTGAAAATGTTGCCGGACAAAAAGTGACTACATTTAATGCCATGACGCGTATCATTAGGTCTTTGCTTCCTTTATTCGTAGTGCAGTTTTTCACCTGGCTGGCTTTATTTTCTCTCTGGATCTATGCGACCCCAGTAATAACCAGATATATATTTTACAGCACCGATTCGGAGAGCCCTGCCTTTGAAAACGGTGTAACCTGGGTTGGAATATGTTTTGCTTTCTATGCTACCCTGGCTGCTTTCCTTGCTTTTTTTATTCCAAACTTATTAAAGTACACTACGAAAGAAAGATTGCATTCCGTTGCTTTACTGATAGGGAGTATCGGATTGGGTCTGGTTGGTTTTATCAAAAACCAATCTCTTTTACTGATATCTTTTGCATTCATCGGAATTGCCTGGAGCAGTATCTCAAATATCCCGTATAGTATTGTGGGCGAAAAGGCTTCAGAAACGACGATGACCAGGTATTTTACTGTATTCAATTTTTCAGTGGTGATTCCACAGATTACCGCTGCGTTTCTGCTAGGATATATCAACAAACATTATTTTGGTGGCGAAACAATATATGTAATGTCCTTAGGCGCTTGCTCCATGTTCCTGGCAGGATTAGTCATGTTATTTATAAAAGGCAGTACCAGCCACCTTGTCGAACACAGCGACCGCATTTAACGCACTGCGCTGTTTCATAAAGCAGATGCATTTGAGATTCCTTCGGGCTTCGGACCAGGTGTACGCATTCGCCGCTGAGTATCGGGGAAACTTACGCTGATCCTGCCGGGGGTAGTCTGGCGACGTCAGGAAATTTTGTAGTCCTCGCCCCGTAAC
>JBDTEB010000110.1:0-7100 GCA_039922795.1 Chitinophagaceae bacterium | reverse complement strand
CATGCTTCGACGCACCAAGGAGCAGGTGGCGCCCGATCTTCCCGACAAAACGGAAATGATCCTCTGGTGCGAAATGCCTAAGGAGCAACGCGCCGTTTACGAAGAATATAAAAATCATTTCAAGGCCACACTGCTGCAAAAAATTGAAGAGGTGGGTATGGCGGAAGCCGCCATGTATATCCTCGAAGGATTGCTGAGACTAAGACAGATCTGCGACAGTCCCCAGTTGCTGAAGTCGCCGGAGAAGCTCACCGATCAAAGCATCAAGATAGACGAGCTTATGCGTGAGGTGGAAGAAAATACCGGTCAGCACAAGATCCTTGTATTCTCCCAGTTCACTTCGATGCTGCACCTGATCAGGAAGAGGCTGGAAAAACACGACCATTATTACGCTTATCTCGACGGAGGCACCACCGCCGAAAACAGGAAAAAGGCCGTCGACGAATTTCAAACCAACCCTGACATTAAAATATTCCTGATTTCGCTTAAGGCCGGTGGGGTGGGATTAAATCTGACCGCTGCCGACTATATTTATCTCGTTGATCCCTGGTGGAATCCTGCCGTGGAACAGCAGGCCATTGACCGTGCGCATCGCATCGGTCAGAAGAATAAGATCTTTGCCTATCGCATGATCTGTAAGAACACGGTCGAAGAAAAAATCATCGAACTGCAAAGCCGAAAGAAGCAGATAGCCAACGATTTGGTCACCGAAGACACAGGCTTTATCAAAAAACTGCAAAAGGACGATATCGAATTCCTTTTCACCTAACCGTTATTATCCCAAAAACAGGTAATCGGTCCCGATGTAGCTGACCCATATTTTTCCGAATCTGAAACGGCAGGATAACATGTTCCTATTCACCTGAGCGTTATTATCCCAAAATGCAGATAGTAATTCCCGATGCCTGCTGACCCATATTTTTCCGAATCTGAAACGGCAGGATATTTAGTTCCTTTTCACCTAACCGTCTTTTAATTTTGATTTCTAATCTTCTCCACCTAAATTTACTAAAATATTTAGCATGAAAATAGTAAACATTTTAGCAATAGGCGGGGAGGAAGGAGGCGCTGTTTACTATCCTGCGGCGGTAAAAGCAGGTTTCCCATCGCCTGCGGCCGATTATGTGGAAGAAAGGATCGATTTAAACGAGGAATTTATTAAACATCCGCTATCAACCTTTTTGGTAAACTGCGAAGGCGATTCCATGAAAGACGCTTTCATCCCTCCAAAAGCGATGCTGATTGTTGACCGTTCAATAAATGCGAAGAACGGGGATATCGTACTGGCAGTCTTAAACGGGGAATTCACGGTGAAATACCTTAAAAAAAAAGATGGCAAATGCTGGCTGGTTCCTGCAAATAATAATTATAAATCCATCACGATCACTGATGAAATGCAGTTTCAGGTATGGGGTGTGGTGACGACAATTTTTACCGCAGTAAAAGAACTCCCTTTATGTATGCATTAGTGGACTGCAACAATTTTTATTGTTCCTGCGAGAAGTTATTTCAGCCAAAACTGGATGGGAAACCCGTGATTGTTTTAAGCAACAATGACGGGTGTGCGATTGCGAGAAGTGATGAGGCCAAGGCGCTTGGTATAGATATGGGCACGCCGGCATTCATGGTGGAGCACCTGGTAAAAAAACATGACCTTGTCATTTTCAGTTCCAACTATACACTTTATGGGGACATGAGTGACCGGGTAATGAAAACGCTCTCTGAATTTGTTCCGCAGATGGAAATTTACTCGATCGATGAAGCATTTCTTGATATGCATGACCTGGCAGGGAAGGATTTGCTAAAACTCGGGCTGCATATCAAGGCGACGATCTGGAGAAATATTGGTATCCCGGTTACTGTAGGTATCGGCGCTACGAAAGTTTTGGCAAAGATGGCAAACCGGCATGCCAAAAAGACAATGAAAGATGTTGGCGTTTACTGGGCATCAAATGAAACGCTTACCAATGAGATGATGCGATCTACATTGGTCGGTGACATTTGGGGTGTCGGTCATCAGTATGCCTTGTTTTTAAAACGTCACCAGGTAAACACAGCATACGAAATGAAGACCGTGTCGGCAGAATGGATAAGAAAGCGTATGACGGTGATGGGTCAGCGCTTATTAAATGAATTGAACGGTGTGCCTTCCATTGCCTGGGATCTGGACCCAAAGCCGCGAAAAAATATCTGTCATTCAAGATCATTTGGGTGCCTGATGACCGATAGAAATGAAATAAGAGAGGCAATGTGTAATTATGCCGCCAACATCGCATTGAAATTAAGAGAGCAAAAAACCTTCGCCGGAAGCCTGCAGGTTTTTGTTCAAACCAATCCTCACAAAAATGATCACGAACAATATATGCGTTCGGTAATTGTTCATCTAGACAGGCCCACCAATCTTGCGGGTGCAATTATTAAACAGGCTGTAAAGGGTTTTGATATAGTTTTCAAAGACGGATTAAAATATATGAAGTGTGGAATCACAGCCATGAACATTGTCCCTGAAAATGCGGGGCAGTCGAGCCTTTTTGACCAGACAGACAAATCAAAAAACAGTGTACTATTAAAAGAGATGGACAAGATCAATAAATCGATCGGTCGCGACGTAGTGAGGATGGCTGTTCAGGGTTATGAACGAAAATACCGGATGCGGGCCGACCGTTTGTCAAAGCAATATACCACCGATATCACCCAGCTTTTAAATGTAAAAATTTAAATTATGCTACAGCCATTTGAAAGATTCCGACCGGAATATATCACACGGTTGATTTTATTAAACAAGGGTTTCCTTGTTTCGCAGTCGTACAACAGGGGCTTCAATCCATTTGAAGCGGTTCATCCCGTCAATATGTTGTTGACAGACTACGACGATTCCGGCCTGGCGAAGACCCACCTGAATGCCATTAAAGGCGATGCGCTTGCAGGTATGATCAATTTGAGAAATGATACTGACCGGGATAAACTACTGGAAATGATACAGCCCGGATCTGGCTTTGCCATTTACTGGGCCATCGTTAACAGCGCTGCGGATCTGAAAAAGAAGGTTGACATAAAGTACGCTGATAACGTGCGTCGTTTCATACTAAATAATACCGACTGGAAGATCAGTGCGGAGGATACGATCAGGCCTTCTTTAAAAGTAATCTTTGGCGAAATGTATATGATCATCAGGCGGGGCTCACAGCATGAAATAAGGATTAAATTTGCTGAAATTGAAAAGGCATAACCCATGTGTTACGATGTATCTTTTACCGTTGATCTGAAAGAACTGGCCGACTATTTCCCCGATATGATCGTTGACGGACAGCTGGAACTGAATTTCGATACCACCCATATCATTGGCCACAGCTACAATAATCACCCGATCCTGTTCAGGAACAGGGAGGATGGCACGCTGCATTGCCGCATGATGGAATGGGGCTGCATTCCCTTTTACGTTCAGGATATGAAGACCTTTTCCAAACAGCGGCCTACAATGCTAAACGCCCGCAGTGAAAGGATCCTCGGCGATTCAAAAAGCTACTGGTACAAGATTAGAAACCGTCGATGCCTGATACCACTGAATGGAATTTATGAGCACCGATCGGTTGCCCCCTTCAAGCATAAAATACCCTACTTTATTAAACCGAAAGGGCAGCGAATCTTTTACCTGCCGGGACTGTATTCCGTGACGGAACTGCCGGATGTGGAAACCGGTGAGGTAATAAAACGCTGGTCGTACACGCTGATCACCCGTTCGGCAAATGACCTGATGAAAGTGATTCATAACGACGGCGACAATAAATGGCGCATGCCGCTTTTTCTCCCGGAGGAATTGGCGAAAAGATGGTTAGTAAACGAACTGAAACCCGAAGAATATAAACTGCTGCTGGATTTTGAAATGCCTTCCGAAGAACTTGAAGCCTGGACGGTTTTTACGGTAAGGTCAACCAAACCGAGACCAGATGGCCTGGCGAAAAATCAACCGTTCCAATGGGAAGGCATCCCGGTAAATCCCGAGATTGCAGCTTAGGGTAAACGTATATCGGCCATTGCGCTTACATTTTCCCGAAACAGCGCACCTTTTCCAGGCTGCCATTTCTTCGGATGAGAAATCCGCGCTAACCCAGCGTAATTCAGGGTAATGTCGTCTTGCAATGTTGATTGACCAATAAAGAAATTATGGCAGCACGCCCATATATTTTGAAATATCAACTGAAGGGATCCTCGAATGGTATGTCGTATTAATCACTTTAATATATTCATTTGCAGTGAGCGCATTACCTCTTGGTGTAAGATGAACTCCGTCAAGTGAAAATATTCCGCCAGAGATAAATTCGGAATTAACAGGGATACCGTTGACGATCATTCCCGATTTTACTTTATTTAAAAAATCGAATGCATCCATTACGGCAAGGCCCTTTGCTGTGGCAACAGATTTAATCGTTGCATTATACGCTTCGATATAATCTTTCGCTTTGGCAACCTCCGCCTTATCGAGCACTTCACTGTTTGCCAGTGGGTTTACGGGAGAAAGTCCATAAAAAGGCAACCCGTTTATGGTAGTTCCAAGTTTTCCTGTATTAAATTCAAGTCTTACCAGGTCTTCGTCTGTGGCTGCCCGTGGTACATAAGTTCCCGTTGCCGTATTGAGCGCAGAAATATACAATGCATTAACTGCCGGGTTTGCTTTTTTCACTGCTGCAAGAAGTTTTGCAACGGTCACGGTTGAAAAATACGGAATAGCCGTAACGTCAGGAATAGTGGCTACCACTCCTTTCGCATTATTTTTCGTAAGCGTATTTATGGCAAGGTTGTATAAACTGCTAAATTTGCCCTTTTCTGTAAGCGGTTCCCCGGCGCCGCCCGAGGTGGCATAGCTGAGCGCATCATTGTTGCCAAGCCAGCAGGTAAAAAAGGTGAAAGGTTTGGCAGTAACAAAATCCAGATAGGTGGTATTATTCTCTCCCGCATCAAGGGGCAGTAACCTTTCGAAATATGGATTCAAATTGCCCAGTGGAGCAAAATTTATCTGGTCAAGACGAATTCCCGGAACTCCATAATTATTCAGTTCACCTTTATACTTTGTATATAATGTTACCGGACCATAGCCAGGAATATTTGCCTGTCCCCTGATTGCCAGGTTCTCGGTAACCGGAACGATGACCGGCGAACCGTCTGCACCAAATCCTGTAAGGCGCAGATAACCCGAACCGTTAGCCTGAGTGGTTGGGAAATATGGAGCATAAAACTCACCGCCACCAATTGTTTTCATCTGGCTTCCCAGAATTACAGGGTATGCTGCTTTCTGACCCTCGAGATACAATCCCCCGCTGGAATAACCTGCAGTAAGCGAATTGCCGACGGCTATATACCGGGAGAAATCAGCCGACCCCGACGGGAAAAGAATTTCATGTGGATCTTTTTTACAGGCAGCGAAAAAAAGGAGTACAAAAGAGAGACTTAGGAGCCGTAATTGCCGTAACATTTTCTAATGGTTTATCATTAAAGCTACTAATGAGAAAACGTTAATAGTGTGGAAATGAAAAATTTATTTTCATAAGCATTTACACAGAATGCAAATGGTTGATTACGGTCAAGTTTATTCCCTGAATTTTAGTAAAACGTATTAAATTAAAAGGCTGCCTCAATGTCTGAGAGGGAGATTCCCAGTAATTTTTTAGAGATTTCATCCAAAGATTTTTTCGATCCCATAAAATGAAAAACGTAGTGATTGTGATTCAACGTGCCTCCGGGTTTTAAAAACGCAGCGGGAGAAACACTTTCTATTTCATAGAATGGTCCCATCTGGCTCCCGTCTGCCAATGGCCCGTCGTTGTATGCATTTACCGCATCGCCACTAAAGGGGGGCTTGCTCGTTGTCCATTCCTGGTTGAGATATTTCGCGGATGGATCGAGATCAAACATTGTAATGGTGAGAATGCCATTGGTGGGATCATAGCTGCCTGCAACAGGTTTTGCACGAAGCGGATTGATCCCAAGTTTTCCACGACTCCTGCCGTCTGCAAGAAATAAAACAACACCGTTCCTGATAATCAGCCTTTCGGGTGAGATCTCGCCAAAGTAATTTGTGGTGGCCACTTTCTTGGTTGTGTCAACCACATCCTGCCTGTAAGGAACTACAATAACGGTTTTCTCGGAAGGACTTAACATATCGAGCATCCAGATACAGGGCATGCCTGTTTTTTCTGTCCACTCAAAATTGCCGGTGTTGGTGATGCTGTTCGCGGCAAGATAGGCCACTACATGTATTGAGTCGGATATGGCAACGCCAATTTTCCTGTCAATTTCGTCCTTACCGAGAATGGAAATATTTCGGTTAGCCGTAAGCGTGAGAGTCGTGCCCGCATAATTTTTCAACTGCATCTCTTTCTGCATGAGAACAGATTGCGAAGACTTATTAACTACCGTCCAGGCGCCGATGTCAAAAGGCTCTGGTGTTTTCCAGTTTTCAAACTCCATTTTTTTCCCGGGTTGAAAAAACAATGAAAAACGACCGCCTTCTGGTCCAAGCCAGAACCTGTTTTCTCCTCCGAAACCATTCATGTGCGCATCGACAGGCGCCGTAAATGCTTTGTAATTAATCCACCCAAAACTTTTCCCATTAATTCCTCCCGAGGTGGAGGTAAGTACCTTAGCCTGGTATTTTGCCGACACCATCACTTGTGAACGGTCATCGTCGTTCCTGAGAATAATGACCGAATCATAATGTTTCAGAAATTCGACATCATAACCAAAATCCCTGCCCACTGATTTTGTTGCCATGATATTTTCTTTTGGATGTCGCTGAAACTCTGAACAGGAAGCTGTTAGAAACACAGGAAATATGCAGGCAAAAAAGTAGTATTTTCTTAGTATCATAAATAATTTTTACAGCCTGTATGTGGCAGATCTTCCAGACAAAAAAACTGAAATTTTCCTGTCATCAGAAATTAATATTAAAGCCTGGGCGTGGCCGGTTTTGGATTTGTTTCAAAACAGTTGGCTCCTTTTACTTTTACTTTGCGCCGATAGACTTTGTCCATGGAACTTACGTAAAGTATATCAAAATCTTTTCCGCCGAAACAGAGATTTGATGCCTGGCCTGATGGCACAGG
>JBDTEB010000109.1:0-37799 GCA_039922795.1 Chitinophagaceae bacterium | reverse complement strand
AGCAGATGGCCCTGATATGATCAGAGATTACCCGAAACGCGATATCCTTTTTTTCATCGCTTCCTGAATAAACCTGGCCGGTGATATTTTCCAGTCTATTTATTGTACCCGTAAAAATATCCGTATCGTAATTGCTTTGCTTTTGCTGCATTACACGAACCAGTCTTTCAAGGCCCATTCCCGTATCCACATGCCTGGCTGGAAGGGGTTCCAGGGAGCCATCTTTCAACCTGTTAAACTGGATGAATACATTGTTCCAGATCTCGATAACCTGAGGATGATCGGCATTTACCAGGTTTTTCCCTGGCAATGCAAGCCTGTCTTCTATTGGTCGGCAATCGACATGGATTTCTGTACACGGACCGCAGGGACCTGTATCACCCATCTCCCAAAAATTGTCTTTCTTGCTTCCGAAGATGATCATATCAGGATTTACCCATTTCTTCCATTCCGTGAGTGCTTCTTCATCTGCAGGAAGACCGTCAAGGGGATCACCTTCAAATACAGAAACATATAGTTGATCCGGAGAAAGGTTATACACTTTGGTAAGCAGTTCCCAGCTCCAGGCGATTGCTTCTTTTTTGAAATAATCACCAAAGCTCCAGTTGCCAAGCATTTCAAACATGGTATGGTGATAGGTGTCCACGCCAACCTCTTCAAGGTCATTGTGTTTACCGCTTACGCGCAAACATTTTTGAGTATCGGCTATACGGGGATAAGGAGAGGGTTTGTTGCCAAGAAAATAATCTTTGAACTGGTTCATTCCCGCATTGGTAAAAAGCAGGGTGGGATCGTTCTTTACGACGATCGGCGCAGAGGGTACTATCTCGTGTCCTTTATCTTTAAAAAAATCCAGGAAAGCCTTCCTGATCTCGTTGCTTTGCATCATAAACTGCATCATTTAAAAAATGGGAGGTGGTCATCTTCCCGAAATAAACTGTTCATTTTCAGCCAGTTTAATGCCCCGGATACCTGCTTTTCCTAACATTGTGCAATCAGCATTTTAATGTAGGTTTGTATACCGCGGTTGGGAGAGCAGCAAATATACGTATTCAATATTCACGCATAAGATGTGTTGAGGGTGACAAAAGGCGATGAAAAAGATCAAGTACTTCTACAATACCAACACGCTCAGGTATGAGAAACTGGATACCCCGCTAAGGGTGAAGCTTCTCCGCCTGCTCGGTTTCCTGGCATCTTCAATGGTCACCGCGCTGATACTAGTTTCCATAGCATTTAAATACATCGACTCTCCCAAAGAGAAACTGCTGCGTCAGCAATATGAATCTTCCAGGGATGCGTTGCAGGCCATGGGATCGGACGTTGACCGGCTTAATGATAAAATGGAGGAACTGGAGGAACGTGACAATGATGTTTACCGGGCCATTTTCGAAGCGAATCCCGTACCCGACAGTGCCCGGGCAAAGGCTATGGAAAAACAGAAGGAACTGATACTTGTTGAAGGGATGAATCAAAATTCGCTTTCTGGCGCCATTGCCAAAACAATAAATAACCTCAGCCTCAGGATGGCTTTTCAGGACAAGTCGTTTAAGGATATCATGGGTTTTGTAAAAAATAAACAGGTATTGCTTGCCAGTACCCCCGCCATTCAGCCGGTAAGTAATAAATCTCTTACCCGTATAGCTTCTGGGTTTGGATACAGGATCGATCCCGTGTATAAAACGGTGAAAATGCATGCGGGGCTTGATTTCGCAGCACCACAGGGAACACCGATTTACGCCACCGCCGATGGCGTAGTGAGCGAGGCCGGGAATAGTGGCAACGGATATGGAAATCATGTTGTGATCAATCATGGATATGGTTATGAAACATTATACGGACATATGTTTCGCGTAAAGGCCCGTCGAGGAGAACATGTGAAACGTGGTACTGTAATCGGGTATGTCGGAAGTACGGGAAAGTCAACAGGCCCGCATTGTCATTACGAAGTACATAAAAATGACAGACCTCTCGATCCTGTATATTTTTTCTATAACGATATTACCCCGGAACAATTTGACCGTTTGCTAAAGCTTGCTGCCGCAAGCAACCAGAGTTTTGATTGAGTATTTCATTCAGGAAAAAACACTTTAAATTTGTTTCAAACAACAAATCATTATTCCCAAGCCTGCCCAACAGATCACCTTTGACTTCAGTATAGATGAAGCACCCGAACCCATCACGGTTGCGCCGACCCTGGCTGAACCTGTTGTGATTATTGACGCTCCAAAAAAACGGGGCAGAAAACCCAAAGACCGTTCACTGATTATTCCCAGGGTTCCGATGAAACGGGGAAGGAAGGCGTTGAACTCCGATGAATCCGATGCCGCATTTTTTGATATTCCTGCAGACGAGAAATTATTCAGCAAGCAATATTATTCCATGCGGGAAGTGGCCGATATGTTCAAGATCAATCAGTCCCTGTTGCGTTTCTGGGAAAATGAATTTGCCATTCTTAAACCCAGAAAGAACAGGAAAGGCGACAGGTTATTTCGGCCCGAGGATATAAAAAATATCCAGTTGATCCATCATTTAATTCGTGAAAGAAAATATACTGTAGAAGGCGCAAAAGAGTATTTGAAATCGGATGCGGTGAAAGCTGTCGATCATTTTGTTCTGGTGCAATCTCTCGAGAAAGTAAAACTATTTCTTCTTGAAATAAAGGCGGGCCTTTGAGTCCACTCTCCTCACATTAAATTACTCCGTCCTTCGTTGCCAACGCAATCCCAAACTGACCGAGATAACCGATAATAGAAAGATTTATCCGCTGCCGGATCGAATTAAATATTTCAACAGGTATTGGCCCGGTAAAATAATCTACCTGCACTACAAAACTATTTTTATTGATATCCACCAGGTTTACCGAACCGCTACCCTCAAGCTCGGGAATATCTTTTATTGAGTCTTTTACCGCTGCAAGAAATCCATTCACCAGTTCCAGTGAGGTTGCGGAATTAAGATCCAGCGAAACCGACCCTTTTCTCTGCGTTCTCAAACTAAGGTTATCGAGTATACTGTCAACCATTTGTTTGTTCGGAACAGTAACAAAAGTCTTTTGATCCGTTCTGATGCGCGTACTTCTAAGTCCGATGCGTTCAACCGTTCCCGTAATTGCCTGCACCTTTACCAGGTCACCTGTCGAAAATGGTTTATCAAAAAATATAATGAATGAAGCGATCAGGTTCTCAAGACTCTCCCTGGCAGATAAAGCCACCGCTGCACCAACAATTCCAAATCCTGCAAGTAGAGTACTCACGTTCCTGTTCAATGTAAACCTGATAAGCAAAAGTACACCAACAAAAAGCACCACAACTTTCAGCAGGTCCTTAAAAAATATGACCAGTTGTGTTCCCGATACGCCATGGGTATGATCGGTTCTCTGCTCAAGCAATAAGGCAATAAAATCAAGAACACGAAGGATGAGCCAAACCATACATAAAATAAGCACCCCCCGCGAAAAGGATTCGAGAATATTCCTGAGAGGAATATGATGCAGATAAAGCTCAAGGATCGTTGGATAATTAAATTTATCGAGCAGCAGGAACACGACAACCATCAGTACAAAGACGTTAATAGGGCCTTTAAGAAGATGTACAAACTCTTCCTTACCGGAGCTCAAGAAACTTTTATGAAAGATCCGGAAGATCAGTGTGGCTATAGATCGAGACAAATATTTTCTGAACAGGATTAATACAAGGATAACGGAAAAAAGCAGGAGATAATCCCTGATGGCATTATCAAATAATATCCGGTCAAGAAGATCATTCATAATATTACTCAGTCATTTTTTATCGAATAAATTTCTATCATTCCATTTCGCAGACAATAAAGATAATTGCGGCTGATTTGCAATTTGCGAATACCTGCAAGTAAAGTCGGGGCAGGCTCCTCCTTCAGGTCGAGCGAGCCAGGCATATACTGAACGATGTTATTATCCTTCCGTCCAAAGGCCCGTCCATCGATCACCTGGAAATCTTTCCATCCCTTGAGTGCCACCTTGTTCTTCAAAGATCCAAAATAGTCGAAAGTAAAAAGCCCTTTATCAGGGTCGTATAAATAAACCAGTTTATCCTGGTCAGTCATTGTAGCAGGCATAGGCACCGTTTCCATAAAAATTCTGAAATCACCCGACTGACTGGCAACTACGCCATCTTCGGTGATCTTTTTAAGTTTGGCTTCCTGTTCATCGTAAACCCAGATGCCGTTGTCGTATGCCTGGCAAACGGCACGAACCTGGAAAATATTCAGGTTTCTTAAATTAATTGTTGCGCGGATATTCAGAAACCGGTCAAGGATAACGATGGTTCCAAAATCACGATAAAACAGAATAACTCTCAGCGGGTTTGAGGCATCGACCGAGTACACTTTTCCAAACCTGCGAACTTCATTATAAACACCGAGTGAGTCTCCTTTCGCGTTGAGTTTTTTTAATTGATTTTCTGAATTAAAGGCGTAGATATTCCCGAGGTTATCAATATTAAAATCAATGAAATCTCCCTTTATTGTTTTAACCGGTTGATAGCGTGAGGGTGCTTGCTGCGCAAACGCATACCTGAAGAAAAAAAATATGGCGAAGAGAAAAAAAATATTTTTCAAGGATAATATTTTAAGGCGACGTCATTGCCGTCGAATTCCGCGTAACTGAAATAATTAATCCAGTCTCCTAGATTTATATATCTGCTATTGCCGCCCAAAGCCAGATCCATGGGCAGGTGGCGATGGCCGTAGATGAAATAATCGTAGTAGGTTTTCTGCAGTGTGTCTTTGCTGAATATAATCAACCACTCCTTGTCTTCGCCTAAAAATATCGCATCTGAATTACCCGTAGATTCACGGCTTTTGCGGCTGAAAAAATTTGCCAGCGAGATGCCGAAATTAGGTGCCAGAATACCGAAAAGTTTCTGGGAAATTTTGTTCCTGAAAACCGCCTTCAGAAATTTATACCGATGATCCCCTGGACCAAGTCCGTCGCCATGAGCAATAAAAAATTTCTTTCCGTTAAATTGAAACTCCTGCGGATCGTAAAATACTTGCGCATCAAATTCCGCTTCAAAATATCCTTTCATCCACATATCGTGGTTTCCGGTAAATAGGTGGATGGTGATGCCCTCATCAGACATATCCGCCAGCTGACCCAGGAGGCGGGTATAGCCTTTTGGCACCACCTGCTTATACTCGAACCAGAAATCAAAGATATCTCCCACGATAAAAATATGTGCGGCATCCTTCCTGGCTTCTTTTAAAAAAGCCACGACTCGTTTTTCCCTTATCAGGCTCGAAGCCTTATTTGGCGCGCCAAGATGAAAATCGGAAAGAAAATAGACTTTCTTCCCAGGATCCAGGTTGTAACTGATCATAAGCTTACAAATGTAATAAAGAAGGATGGGCCGAATCAGCGCTGATTTGCGACCCGGTCAACGAGAAATACATAAACCTCCGCCGGCCCATGAACACCAACGATCAAGGTTTTTTCAATATCGGCAGTTCTGCTGGGGCCCGAAGCAAAAGTGATCAGTGAAGGGAGGTTTCGAGTGTATTTATCTTTTAGCAATTTAATCGCGTCGCGAACGTCGTAAACTACCTGGTCAGAATATGCAATGCAGATATGCATTGGCGCGTAAACACTGGCTGTTCTTCCATTACTTTGCGCCGCACTCATAACGATCGTTCCGGTTCTGGAAACCAGCGATTCGCAGGAGGTAATGCTCACCTCACAATCTCTTAAAGTTAATGTGGGATCGATCTTGATCTCTGCCAGAGACAGAAGCTGCTGGAGAGGCTTTTCCGAACAGAAGATTTTATTCCAAGATCTCGACTTGCATAAAGCCAGTACGCCGGCGAGCATTTCTCCCTCGTCTATACAATATGAAAATTTTCCCTCAAGGCGACTGAACTCTTCAGCAAACTGAAATTCCAATTCCTCTGCAGGAGGGTGATATATATTCGCCGATCCTTCGCTTTGGGGAAAAGGAAGAGGCGTTGAGTCACTCAACGCCTTCCGTATTTTCTTCAGTATTTTCTCTTTGGAAGAAGACTGGCTCATTTTAGGTCCATGTTCGCTTATGAAGGAGATTCATCGTTTTCCATGTTCAGCGAATGATTGGTTGCATTGCTGTCGTATGGAGGAACGCCCTCACTAATGATACCGTGGTCAACATGAGTGGAGCCATCTTCTTCATCCACATCAAGTATCTTCTTCTCTTCGTAAGGTCTTTTTCCGATCATTGCTTCCACGTCAGTTTGAAAGAGTACTTCTCTGGTAAGTAACGCTTCAGCGAGTTGTTTCACCTGTTCGGCTTTTTCACTAAGAAGGTCTTTCGTACGTGTATATGCACTATCGATAAGATTTCTAACCTCTTCATCGATCATTTTTGAAGTCTCCTCAGAATATGGTTTTGTAAAAGTATTCTCGGCTGCGGGATCGTAGAAACTTACGTTACCGACTTTCTTATTCATACCATACACCGTTACCATAGCATACGCCATCCTGGTAATTTGCTGCAGGTCGTTCTGAGCTCCTGTAGAGATCTTTCCAAAATTCAATTCCTCGCTGGCCCTGCCACCAAGACTCATACAAATCTGGTCAAATAACTGGTCAGTATTATAGAGGTATTGTTCTTTTGGAGTATACTGCGCATAACCCAGGGCCGCAACACCCCGCGGCACGATAGTCACTTTTAACAGCGGATAGGCATGTTCAAGAAACCATCCACAAATTGCATGACCAGCTTCGTGATAAGCGATTATTCTTTTTTCTTCCGGAGAGATGATCTTATTTTTCTTTTCAAGTCCACCGATCACCCTGTCTACCGCATCCTGAAAATCTTCCATTTCAACATGCTCCTTACCTTTCCTGGCAGCTATGAGAGCAGCTTCGTTACACACATTGGCAATATCAGCACCGGCGAAACCAGGAGTCTGCTCAGCCAGTTTGTGAATATCCAGTTTCGTACTGATCTTAATTGGCTTAAGGTGAACTTTGAAAATATGCTCTCTGCCTTTTAGATCCGGCTTGTCGATAGAAATCTGCCGGTCGAACCTTCCGGGGCGAAGCAGAGCGGTATCAAGCACATCCGGCCGGTTGGTGGCCGCAAGCACTATAATCCCAGTTTCACCACTAAAGCCATCCATTTCCACCAGTAACTGGTTAAGTGTACTTTCTCTTTCATCGTTGCTCATCACGGCATTCTTGCCACGAGCCCGACCGATGGCATCAATCTCGTCGATAAATATGATACAAGGCGACTTTTCCCTCGCTTGTTTAAATAAATCCCTTACACGGCTCGCACCCACACCTACAAAGAGTTCGACAAAATCTGAACCACTCATGCTGAAAAAAGGAACCTGCGCTTCACCAGCCATAGCTTTGGCAAGCAGTGTTTTTCCGGTACCCGGAGGTCCGATCAACAATGCCCCTTTCGGAATCTTACCGCCGAGAGCCGTATATTTTTTCGGATTTTTCAGGAAATCAACGATTTCCATTACTTCAACCTTGGCTTCGTCAAGTCCGGCTACATCATTAAAAGTAATAGTCACTTTTGTGCCTTTGTCGAACAGGGTGGCCTTAGACTTACCTATATTAAAAATGCCACCTGGTCCTCCTGCACCTCCTCCGGCACCACCACCCATTTTGCGCATCAGCAGTACCCAGATCAAAACGATGATGAGTAACGGCAAAACAAAGTTGAGAATGGGGGCAAGCCAATCGCCCTCTTGCTTCAGGTCGCGATCCACTTCCTTGACATCGGGATGCTTTGTATAAAATTCCCTTAGTTCCTGTTCGAAAGCTTCAGGCTTGCTAATGGTAAATTGAAACTGTGGTGCCTTTACATTGGTTGAATTACCCCACACATTTTTCTTTACAAGAAGATTCTTGTAAAATTCTTTGTTCAGACTGTCTTTGTCGATTGAAACCTTAACAAGATTCTTATTGGTGATAATTGTTAAATGATCAACATCGCCTTTAGCCAGCATATCATTTTTAAACGTGCTGATAAAAACATCTTGAGAATCCGGAGTAAAACTTCCAAAAACATTCAGACCGAGCAGGGCAACGGCAATTGCTCCCCAAAGCCAGTACAGATTGAATTTTGGTCCTTTCTTGGAGCCGTTGGTTCCGTCCTCACGGGGTCGGAGTCGTGGAAATCCCCCCCTATCATTCTGTTTCATCTCTTCTTGTGCCATATTAAGATCGTCTCCTTGCTTCTAATTAATGTAATTGATAAGTAAATTGTTTAAAGCCGGATCTTGGATGCTTCCACTCGCCGGGCTTTTATGTAAAACGCTTTCTGTTTATACAACGGACAAATAATGTTATTCTTCAATATGTTCCATCTGGGGAGCATCACTCCACATTTCTTCAAGCTGGTAAAACTTACGTTGCTCCTCCATCATAACATGCACCACAATATTGACATAATCGATAAGAACCCACTGACCTGACTGCTGACCCTCTTGCTTGTAAGGGTTTTCGGCGGTTAAATTATTTACATATTCCTCGATATAACCAGCTATGGCACGAGCCTGAATATTACTTCCTGCCGTGCAAATAATAAAGAAATCAGAAACAGCTTCCGGTATTTTTCTAAGATCTAAAGAGATGAGTTGATCGCCCTTTTTTTCTCTTATGGCATGAATAATTGCCTTAAATATTTTCGAGTTTCTCGTTATTTTTTTCCCCCTGACAAGGTTTGGGGCTTCTACAATGGTCACTTGTTCCAATAATCAAATCTTTTTCGTAATGAATGTGTATTTTGACGAAGCGTTGAAGATATCCTAACATTTTATTGGCCCAATCGTTCAAAATCCAGGGAATGTGTTCCTGATCTGAAACTTATGAACCGTAATTTCGATTATATAGCCTGGTCTACGCGGTCAAAAATACTAATCTTTTATCATATCTCTTAGCATGCAAACGATAGGCGATACAGTTACATATCTTCGAACGGTGGACAGCACCAACAACTATGCCATGGCACAGCTGCATGAAGGATTGGCCATGCATGGAGATGCGATTGTTGCGTACGATCAAACTGAAGGCAAAGGACAAAGAGGTAAAAAGTGGGTAAGTCGTCCTGGCGAAAACCTGATTCTCAGTATTATTGTTGAACCCAACCTGATTTTGTCTAAACAGTTTGCTTTGTCAATGGCCGTCGCTATTTCCTGTCTTAATACTTTTAAGAAATATTTTAACGATGAAATGGCAATTAAGTGGCCAAACGATATTTATTGGAATGACAGAAAGGCAGGGGGCATTTTAATTGAGAACATTATCAGGGAAGAAGAATGGAATTATGCAATTATTGGCATTGGGTTGAATATTAATCAGGTGATTTTTGATGTCGAAGGCGTGCAGCCGGTCTCTCTTAAACAACTGACAGGGAGAAATTTCGATGTGAACCTCATTGCAAAGCAATTGTTTGCCTTCCTGGAAATGGAATTGAAATCATTGAGAGAATATCCTGAAAATGTTTTTCGGCGGTATAATCAGTCATTATATAAGAAAGACCAGGTTGTATTGTTAAAGCATGGCAGCATTATAAGCCGGTCCACGATAACGGGAGTGAGTCCCTGGGGCGAACTCCTCACCTTCTCCGGAATGGAAAATAGATATAAAGTGGGTGAAGTAGAGTGGCTGGCAGAGCCTGAACCATGAATTTTCATTTTTCAGCAAGCCTGCGGTCCGAACCGGGTTTCCAGGCAACGAGGCAGTCGCAAGTTGAAATTCCAATGAAGTGAAATTTATTTGTCGCTTGCGCGGCATAATATTTTTAGCTTTTATATAAAACTCTCATGAAAAAGAAACCCGCTGCATCACCTGATTCTAAAGAAAAATCACAAATCAATATCGGCTACGAAAACACGGAGGTTCGCACTGATACTGATAAAATGGAAGATACTAGAGCTCAAACCACAAAAGTTACCGGGAAAAAAGCGCTTGTGGAAAACAAAAAAGATTCTGCCGGACTCAGATCCGAATCCGGGAAAAAAACCATGGCAAAAAAGGCAGGAAATCTCGAAAAAGGAGATTAGACCAGGTTTTCCCAGGTTTTGACGATATCTTCCGAATGCTGCCTGCTCCGAGGTTTCAGGAAGATCTTTTGTATAATCCCTCTCTCATCAATGAGGAACGTAGTTCTGTGAAGCCCCTCATACTTTCTGCCGTAGAGGTTCTTTTCTCCCCAGACCCCGTATTTATTTATAATCGTGTGCTCAGGGTCGGCCAGTAAGGGAAAAGGCAGATGAAATTTGCCTGCGAATTTTGAATGACTGTCAACATCATCCGGACTTACCCCCAATATGGAAAAGCCTTTCGATTTCAGCAGGGCAAAATTATCCTTCAGGTTACAGGCCTGAACTGTACAAGTAGGGGTATCATCCTGCGGATAAAAGTATAAAACCAGTTTTTTACCCAGGTAATCACTTAATGATACCTGTTGACCTGACTGATTTTCCGCTTTAAAAAGTGGCGCCTTTTCTCCTTCTTTTACTGATGTCATTTTTATGCGTGCTTACCTTGTGAATGTAAATTGTTTAATGGTTCGATTGCCTGCTTCATCTTCAACAGAAATCTGTAATTCGTGTTCGCCGGGAGAACAATTTTCATCAAAACGATAGATGAATGTCCGTCCCTTGTCATTGCTGAACATCAGCCATTTGCCGTCCAGCTCGGCCCGAAAACGTTTAAATTTCCCAAGATTATCCTTACAGGTAAACATGATGGATGAGGCTGATTTCAGATTCGCCCCACTGGTAAAACCGATCGGGATGATTTCAGGACCTTCTTTATCCACCACCAGCTGAAAACTTCCAAACTCCCTGAAACGGGCGCTGGCCCAATCTCCGCTCCATTCCACTTTCTGCACCTGCTTTTCATTGCCACTAAACATTTGCATTACCACCTTTGAACGGCTTGCTTCATCCGGCATCTTCGTTGGTTTTATTCTTACCACCATCGCTTCCTGCAAAGGAATGTATGCCGGGCCAATCGTATGGATCTTTGAAATAACGTCCGGAACCCCTGAAAGCGTTTGAGCATACCTGATATGAACACTATCATACAGGCAATTCTCTCCGATAAAAAATTCACACTCTTCGTTTTCAGAAACTCCCATCATTAAAGGATAGAACATTTTTCCGGGAACTGAAACTGCGGCAGGTTTAGATCCTGAATACTGAACATCCACATGTAGAACAGACCTGTTTCCATAGGTGTCATTACTCTCGATCCTTATCCTGTGCGTTTGTCCATCACTGATATTTAGCACCCCGTCACCGCCCTGTTTGTTGTAAATCGAATGAATATATCCAGGCAATTCAGAGAGTTGTTGCAAATAGGGTCCTCGATTAAATTTTGTTTTGTAATCGATATGGGCATTCAGATAACGGGTGTAATCATAGCTGATATTGTCCATTGTAAAATGGCATATTGCCTTGTCATTGTCGTATAGCCAACCCTGGTAGATCCCGTTCTGATTGGTAGATCCGGTATGCGTATCGTATGAAGTGATCGCAAGGCTGATCAGCGGGGAAGCAGAAATAATTTTTGCAACCGTTGCCTGGTAGATCTCTCCCACCTTTTTAATGGGGATATACCGTGGCGTTTGTTCGTAAAAACTTTTTGTGCGATCGTATAAAGCAAGGCGAAGTATTGATGGTTTGGTAAGATCTGTTATAGGGAACCCGAACAGCATAGGGTTGACATTTACATCATCGGACGTTCTCCTGATCTCAAAATGAACATGCGGAGCCTGCGATCCGCCGGTACTTCCGCTATAGGCAATCAGGTCGCCCTTTTTAACTTTGAACAAGGCCGGCGGTATATCCAGAAAGACATTCCATGACTGCAGAATATATTGCTGTCTTTTGATGTAGGCCTGTAACGTGGGTGCAAACGAGTTCAGGTGAGCGTAAAGGGTAGTGAAACCATTGGGATGATAGATGTAGATCGCCTGTCCAAAGCCCGCCGGTTCGATCTTGATACGGGCGATGTATCCGTCAGCAGCGGCATATACGGGGAGATTTACTTTGCCAAGCGTTTTGATATCTATTCCCATATGATAGTGGTCTGGACGCAACTCTCCAAAATTCCCACTGAGGCTTATCGGAATATCAAGTGGATTTCTGAAATAACCCTTCGGATATTGGGGTCCCAACATTTGGGCGTGTAGCAAAAGAGGTAGAAAAATCCACAAAGTCAAAACAAAGCAGGTATAGAATGGTTTATATCTGAGCATGAGCTCCAAAAATAACGAGAAAGTCTTGTGATAGTTAGAAGATAACAAGTGTTAAACTGCAGACCGTACCCCGTTTAAGGATTATTGTGCAAGCAAAAGGCAAATCATTGTAATTAAGCATGATTACCGGATTTTCAACGAAATCTGGTATACATTTTGGCATATGATTGCTAAATTTTAGTATAAAATAGCATAAAACTTACGCTTCACATGAAAACTACGCGCTTTGGCTTTTTTGCTCTGCTGATAGTGGTATCCGCTACCGGTATTTTTTTGATCAGGGGTTCTGAGGCGAAGGACAAATGGGTCTTTAAAATGAAAGACAAGTATGAAAATCGTAAGAACCAGGCTCAAAAAAAGTTACTTAAGAAGAGCGGTGGCATTCTGCTAGACGATATTGAAATGCAGGCTTATCATTCATAAACCGAAAAGCCGCTAATATCTGCCCCGTTACAATACCGGGGCTTTTTTATTCCATCGACGTCCGGTATCCGTATTAAACTGTCTATAATTTTTACTCAAAAATCAATTTCACTGGATTACTTTTGCGCAATTTGTTTTTAATATGCCAAGAGATACTTCAATAAAATCCGTTCTTATTATTGGTTCAGGGCCCATAATCATCGGGCAGGCCTGCGAGTTTGATTACGCCGGAACACAGGCTGCCAAGAGCCTCCGCGAGGAAGGCATCAAGGTGATGCTGATCAACAGCAATCCCGCGACTATCATGACTGATCCGATGATGGCCGATAAGGTCTATCTGCTTCCCCTTACCGTGGAGAGCATTGAGCAGATCCTGGAGGAAAATGATATCGACGCTGTTTTGCCTACAATGGGTGGACAGACTGCGCTCAACCTGGCAAAAGAGGCCGAGGATCTGGGTATATGGGAAAAACATAAAGTAAGATTGATCGGGGTTGATATCAAAGCCATCGACAAAGCTGAGGATCGTGAGAAGTTTCGCCAATGGATGATCCAACTGAAGATTCCAGTGGCAGAAGCAAGAACGGCAAATTCCTATCTCGAAGGGAAAGAATTTGCACAGGATATTGGATTCCCGATCGTAATCCGTCCATCTTTTACTCTTGGGGGCACAGGCGGTGGATTTGTGCACAGCAAAGATGACCTGGACGAAGCACTAAACCGTGGACTCAAGGCCTCTCCAATCCATGAGGTACTTGTAGAAAGAGCGGTTTTGGGGTGGAAGGAATTCGAACTGGAACTTCTAAGGGATGCCAATGATAATGTGGTCATAATATGTACCGTTGAAAATTTTGATCCGATGGGGGTTCATACCGGTGATTCGATCACCGTTGCGCCGGCTATGACGCTCAGCGATACGGCTTTTCAACTTATGCGAAATACGGCCTTGAAGATGATGCGTGACCTCGGGAATTTTTCCGGTGGTTGTAACGTACAGTTTGCTCTGAATCCTTCAACAGAAGAGATTATCGCGATCGAGATCAATCCAAGGGTAAGTCGCTCATCTGCCCTCGCTTCAAAAGCCACCGGTTATCCTATCGCCAAGATTGCGGCGAAGCTTGCCATAGGCTATAATCTCGATGAACTTGAAAACCAGATCACAAAAACCACCTCCGCATATTTTGAACCCGCATTGGACTACGTGATCGTAAAGATGCCGCGGTGGAACTTCGACAAGTTTAAAGGGGCCAATGATACGCTGGGTCTGCAGATGAAAAGCGTCGGTGAAGTGATGGCGATAGGAAGAAGCTTCACAGAGGCCATCCAGAAAGCCTGCCAGAGCCTCGAAAATAATGCGGTCGGACTTGGCTACTACGGCAAAAGCATGATGAACGGCGAAGAACTGCTTGCTTACATCAAGGTACCGAAATGGGACAGGATCTTCAGGATCAAAGATGCGATCATGGCGGGGATCTCCGTCAATACCATTTCCAAAGCGACCAATGGCATTGATCGCTGGTTTCTTTACGAGATCGAAAAGATCTGTAATCTCGAAAAGCAGATTGCCGGATATAAAATCGATACACTTCCAGAAGACCTGCTCAGAATTGCAAAAAGAATGGGCTTCAGCGACGAACAGCTTTGCCGCATTATGAATGACGGAACAGAAGATGAGCTCTACGAGATCCGCAAAAAACTGGGTATAACCAGGGTTTTTAAAATGGTAGATACCTGTTCAGCAGAATTTGAAGCCAAAACACCGTATTTCTATTCAACATTTGAGAGCTCGGCAAAAGCAGGTGAAATCCCGGATTCCAATGAGAGCAAGATCTCTGAAAGGAAAAAAGTGATTGTACTTGGTTCCGGGCCTAACAGGATCGGGCAAGGGATAGAATTCGACTATTGCTGCGTTCACGGCCTGCTTGCAATAAAGGAGTCTGGCTTTGAAGCCATCATGATCAATTGTAATCCTGAAACAGTTTCAACAGATTTTGACGTTGCCGATAAATTATATTTTGAACCGGTTTACTGGGAACACCTCTGGGAAATCATCGAACATGAAAAACCGGATGGTGTAATTGTGCAGCTGGGCGGCCAGACGGCCCTGAAGCTTGCCGAGAAACTACATTCCAAGGGCATCAGGATCTTTGGGACATCCTACGACAACATGGACATTGCGGAAGACCGTGGGCGATTCAGCGACAGGTTAAAAGAGCTGGACATTCCCTACCCCGATTACGGAACAGCCTTTACTGTTGACCAGGCTATAACCGTTGCCAATAATGTTGGATACCCTGTATTGGTGCGTCCTAGTTATGTGCTCGGTGGCCAGAGAATGAGAATCGTGATCAATGATGATGAGGTGGAGAATGCAGTGGTAAGCCTGCTTAAACATATTCCCGGAAACAAGATCCTAATCGATCATTTTCTTGACAGGTGCCAGGAAGCCGAAATAGACGCAATCTTTGACGGTGAAGATTTTCATGTGATGGGTGTGATGGAGCACATCGAACCGGCTGGAATTCACAGCGGCGACAGCAATGCGGTATTGCCCGCCTTCAACCTCACTCCGCTTGTCGTGACAACGATGGAGCATTATGCAGAAAAGATTGCCAGGGCACTCGATATCAGAGGGCTTATCAATATCCAGTTCGCCATCAAGGACGGAAAGGTTTTTGTGATCGAAGCCAACCCCCGTGCATCACGCACAACGCCGTTTATCGCGAAAGCCTACCAGATTCCCTACCTGAATATTGCGACTAAAGTGATGCTGGGAAGCGCCAGGCTGAAGGATTTTACATTCGAGAAGAAACTAAATGGTTTTGCCATCAAGGAGCCTGTATTCTCATTTGACAAATTTCCTGGAGTAAATAAGGAGCTGGGGCCCGAAATGAAGTCTACAGGGGAAGCCATCCGTTTTATAAAAGATCTTAGAGATCCCTATTTCAGACAGTTGTACAAAGACAGGAGCATGTACCTGAGCAAATAAAAAGCAGTTATAACCCATGACAAGTTGAGGCCAGTATCGGGTTATCGCCGCGTGAACGCTGATGCCGCGCTAACGCTGATGCAGCGCGAACGCTAACACTGCACGAACGCTGACCCCGCGCGAACGCTGATGCAGCGCGAACGCTAACACTGCACGAACGCTGACGCTGCGCGAACGCTGATGCGGCGCTGACGCCAGAATCCCGTTAATGCCGCGTTAGCGGCTACCCATTTGTAGCCACCATCGAATTTATATAAACGCCCCCGGATGGGGGCACCCTTGAACATCCAAAAATCGGGTGTTATCACCCGCCCTCAATCCACCGGCCACCCCGACCTTGAAGCATGCAATTTTCAAGGCAGATATGGAAGGAAGCTCCCTTTATTAGACTCTTGCTGCCATTTGTTATTGGCGACCTGGTATCGCATAACCGGCAACTGTCTGCCCGCTACCTGCTGTGGGCACTGGCAATAACCAGTGTGGCTATTTTTGTTTTAAACATTCCCGCTTCCTACACCCGCTTTAAAACAAGATGGCTTTCCGGCGTCCTAATCAACTTCGGCCTGTTTCTCCTTGGCTGCCTGATCAGCCATTCCAGCGACATCCGAAATCGCGATGATTGGATCGGCCATGCAAATCCTTCAAAAGAAAAAATCATAATCAGGATTGATGAACCACTGATTGAGAGGCCAAAGACTTTTAAATCCACAGGTTCAATAGTCGCTACTATCGAAGGCAATCGGCAGCGTGTTGCCTCGGGTAAACTGATTGTTTATTTCCTTAAAACGGCCGCTGTAGATATGCCCCCAATGGGCGCTACGCTGGTAATTCCAGCAAAGCTCGACCGCATTAAAAACTTTGGAGATTTCGATTACGAAGGTTATTGTGCCCTTCAGAATATTTATCACCAGATTTTTCTGCGACAGAATACCTATCACATCATATCAAAAAAAGAATCCTGGAGCTTTAAGTCACATCTTATAAAAATACAGGTCGGCATTGTTACACTCTTTGAGCAAACCGTGGGTGGGAAAGAGGCCGGACTTGCGGAAGCACTTTTGATCGGTTACAAAAACAACCTGGACAGATCTGTTTTGCAGGAATATTCCGATTCAGGCATCATACATGTCGTAGCCATTTCCGGAATGCACCTGGGGTTGATCTATTGGTTGTTATCTATTATCATCTCGATAAAAGACTGGAAAAAGTCCAGCTGGATAAAGCCATTGATTATCCTGGTTTTCCTTTGGCTTTTTACCCTTGTCGCAGGGGCTTCGGCGTCTGTTGTTAGATCGGCGGTGATGTTTAGTTTTCTGCTTGCAGGTGAAGCTTTCAATCGTAAAGCGAGTGTGTACAATACGCTGGCAGGTTCTGCCTTCTTCCTGCTTTGTTTTAATCCTTTCTGGCTTTGGGATCTTGGTTTCCAGCTTTCTTACCTCGCCGTATTAAGTATCGTGATTTTTATGAAACCGATCTATGACCTGGTTTATGTGAAAAACAAGATCCTCGATCCTCTGTGGAAAATGATAGCTACCTGCCTGGCGGCCCAGATTCTGACGACCCCGTTAACCATATTTTATTTTCAACGCTTCCCGTTGTACTTCCTGATTACCAACATCGTCGCCATCCCGCTTTCCAGTTTGATTGTACTTGCGGAAGTGGTGTTGTGCATGGCCGCACCAGTCCCATTGTTGCCAGATGTCCTTGGTAAAACCATCAACTGGCTGATTGCTCTTATGAACGAATTTGTTGTATTTATGAATACAATTCCATACGGCATCATCAAAACCGGGGCGCCGGATAAAATCTCGTTGTTATTGATTTACATGGGGATTGCCTTTATTTGGCACTGGCTGCGTTCGGCGAAAGCTGCCGGCTTCATTTTGTTGCTTGTGCTTCTTAATGCGTATTTCTTAATAAATCTTTGAGCGGGCAAGGGTTCCACCTACGGAGGAATATCCGGTTTTCATCGCGGGGCTACAAATGGTTTGCTCCTAACGGAGCAAGAATCAAACTGATGGGAATTGTCGATAAGGATAAGTATATCGCAGCCAATCCCCCCTGGCAAACTGCCAATTAATTCCGCGTGCTTTAATCACAGTCAAAAAGCAAAGTTATGCTGCCGATATCTGAACGCGCTAAACGTAGAGTATGCGCGAGGTCATTATTAGTCGTTCCCATAATAGTAGCCTGCCGGTCACCGCCATCCTACAAAAAACGGAGCACGTTAATGCCCCCTTTCTCCTTTTAAAATAATGAATCAATCAATAAAAAATGTAACAACGAATGAAAAAATCAATATTAAAGATAACGACTTTATCAAAAATTGGCATATTTGTGCTATCAATGGTAGCCCTATTGCTGTTGCCTGCGCTTTTTTCAGGCTGCAAAAAGTCTGCACAAAACAAAGACGGCGTTCAACCGATCAGTGCCATGATTTCAGACAATGACGTAGCCTATTTTTATCAGGCCGCAATCAGTTATTCGCAACACATTGGCGTGACCGGGCAGTGCGAGAAATATGCAGTAAAATTCAAGAAAGATCGGGCGGGCTGGAAAGCGGCTGCCGATGCGGATTATCTGGTCAAAGTAAAGGAGGTATCGGTAACGGATCTGGCAACACTTGGCAACAGGGTCTCCCTTCGTTACGGGCTGGATAAAAAAACTGAAGCCGAAAGATTGACCATTCTTCGGGAAGTTTTCTCACAGCTTGACTTGACTGGAAGGAAATTCAAAGCGGCTGCGGCTGATTTTGGTGACGATGGCAAATGTGAAGAAATACGGATCGAAAAACAACACCGCTGTGACCGTGACATGGCTCTTGCCGTAGCCACTTTTTATACCATTGGGTCTATTGCCGTAATATGGAGTGCTGGCTTAACCGCGCCTGCGGTCTACACTGGCGTTATGGCTAGTGTAGCATTTGCGCAAGTCAGGCACTCATATTGTATTGATGATTCAAATAAAGATTATCTATTTTGCGCAGTTCCTTAAAACATTGATCATGACACGAAAGAAATGGTGGCAAGAAAACTGGTGGGTTGCGGCAATAAGCGTACCGGCAATGATTTCACTAAGCAACGGGACCATCTGGAACCGGGACTTTGACGCTCGATACGAACCGTTTCAAGACGTAATGAATATACTCATGCTTGCCATACCGATTGGCGCAGCGGTTATTCTTTTCACCCTTCGCCAATACCGAAAGAAACATAAAGGACAAGGCTGATGTATTTATCGTAAAATGCCATTCGGCAAAATGCCATCTCGCAAGGGGTGGCCTTTTTTGTTTAATTTTATTGCAACCAATATTCTCAAAACATGAAAACCGAGATCACCGATCTTTTGACCGGAATTAAAACCGCTGCCGAGACCATTAAAAATAGTCGTTTTGTTTCCGTATCAAAGCGACCCCCTGGCATGACCAGCTTCCCTAAAATCAGCCACCAGGGTGATTCCGGATGGTAATGGCTGAGTGACAAATGCTGGATGTTAATGGCTGAGTGGCAACGCTGGATGGCAATCGCAAAGTGACAAATCCTGTTGTCAATTGCTGAGTGCGAACTCTTAATGGTAATAGCTGTGTGCCAACTTTTGATGGCAATCGCTGAGTGCGAACTCTTGTTAGCAATCGCTGAGTGCCAACTTCCATTGCCGATGGCTGAGTGACAACTGCACGGGTAAAAACCAAAAACCTTCGAACCAGTAACTTCCAACCAATAACTAACAACTAATATCTAATACCTCCCTTTAATTTACTTTTGCGACTCTAAAATTTCAATCATGAAAAAGATCAGGTCTGCACTCATTTCTGTTTTTTATAAAGATGGATTGGAGCCTGTAATCAGAGCGCTCAGTGAACTTGGGGTTATAATGTATTCTACCGGCGGCACACAGAAATTCATAGAAGCACTCGGGATCTCCTGCATTCCGGTTGAGCAGATCACCAACTATCCATCGATATTGGGTGGAAGAGTAAAAACCCTGCATCCCTCAGTGTTCGGCGGTATCCTTGGCCGCCGCGACAATATAACTGACGAACAGGAGATGAAGGAATTCAACATCCCGCAAATCGACCTGGTGATTGTAGATCTTTATCCCTTTGAAGAAACTGTGAACAAATTTCTTACGGCAAAAATCCCGATCGACTCGGAAGAAGCGAAGGCAGCCATCATTGAAAAAATCGACGTGGGGGGGCCATCCATGCTGAGGGCAGGTGCCAAAAACCATCGTGACATCGTGGTGGTTCCCTCAAAAGATGACTATCCTGAACTCGAAAAGATACTCGTGGAAAGAAACGGGGAAACTTCCCTGGAAGAACGCTGGAACTTTGCTGCCAAAGCATTTCATGTATGCTCCGGTTATGATATCGCTATCTCGAATTATTTCGCCGGAACCAGTCATTTTAATCCCTTCAACGCCGGCACAAAGATGCTCCGTTATGGCGAAAACCCTCATCAAGAGGGCTACTTCACCGGCGACCTGGGGCAAAGTTTTAATCAGCTTCATGGGAAGGAATTGTCTTACAATAATCTCGTGGATGTGGATGCCGCCATCCAGGTAATAGCCGAATTCAACGAAACAACTTTCGCCATCATCAAACATACCAATGTTTGTGGCGTTGCATCCCGACATGGCATTCTCAACAGTTGGCAGGCTGCCTTGGAAGGCGATCCTGAAAGCGCATTCGGGGGAGTTCTCGTGGCGAATACGGAAATCGATCTGCCCACAGCGCAGGCAATCAACGAACTCTTTTTCGAAGTATTGATCGCACCATCATTTAGCGCGGATGCCCTGACGATTCTATCGACAAAGAAAAATCGTGTTTTGCTTGAATCAAAAAGGGATGCTGTAAAAACAGGACACACCCAGAGCCGCTCGCTTTTAAACGGCATGCTTTCACAGCAGAATGACGAAGGCAGCTACGAAAAATGGGAAGAATCTGGCGGCAGAGTAAGCACGGCAGAAGAAAAGTCAGACCTCGAGTTTGCCAACATTGTCTGCAAACACCTGAAATCAAATGCCATCGCCATCGTTAAAAACAAACAGCTGATCGGAAAAGGTTGCGGACAAACAAGCAGGATCGACGCTTTAAAACAGGCGATCGCAAAGGCCAACCAATTTAATTTTGACCTGAAAGGCTCCGTTCTTGCCAGCGATGCCTTTTTTCCATTTGACGATTGTGTGAAATTGAGCCATGAAACAGGAATAGAAGCTTTCATTCAACCCGGGGGTTCAATAAGAGACAAGGATTCAATAAATTATTGCCAGGAAAATAAGCTGGTAATGGTCATTACCGGGCAGAGGCATTTCAAACACTAGCCTGTCTGGTCGACAGGCATAGCTTTCATCTTGACGATTTTTTCAGAGATAAATTTCTCATATAATTCTTTCCAACCCTGGAAGGCACGATCAGTTCCAAGGAACTGGTTGTGCCAGATAGTAACCATATTCCCATTCACTTTGGAAATTATATCCTGGTATTTCGCGAGTTGCTCAAACGCAGATTCAACATTTAATTTTTCTTCATAGTAGGCATTGGCATCCATAAAACAAAAGGGATGCAGCATAAGCGCCGTTTTTTCCTCTTTAAGCAGATCATAGAAATAGAACGAAGACGATACTGAAGCCCTGAATCCATTGATGCTGCCATACCCCATGGAGTAATCATCAGTTATTCCTGCTTCAACCAGTTCACGGAAGGTACCAGGAAGTGTAAACCGAATATAATGCTGGCGACTATGGGTGGTAGTTACTCCGGTTAATTCGTTCAGCGTATTGATTTCCTCTCTCAGTAATTCAGGGTCTTCGAAGCTCTGCCAGCTGGGATGAATGCCAACATCATTTTTCTCTGAAACGAACCGTACAAGATCCTGAAGTATCGGCTCAGTTGGCAGGATATTTTTATCATATCCCAGGCTTTTTCCGGCAAGTAAAAAAAAATACCTCGGTGCTAATTTGAATTTATTGTGGAGCTTATCCAGCCATTCATAAGTATCAAAGGGATCTTTTCGTTTGCCCCTCAATACCTGGATCCTTCTCCACAAAGCTCCGGGACGAAAAGTGAAAAATGATTTTAACGCGCCCCCGAGGTTACGACCCCTTCCCTTTCCCGAGTAAGAAAAAGCGATGTCTATATCGTAGGTTGGAAGAAAACTAAAGGTTTTTTTCTTTAAAGATATCGCTGGAAACCTTGCCAGCAAAGCTCTGCGGAAATGGATGATCCAGAAATTCACTAATGGAAAGTCGAGAAATTTCTCGCGATATGCTACCGAATTCAAATAAGCATAACGGCCATAAAAATCTTTTTCGTAAGGAAGGTATTCTTCGTAACGGACCATCAGGTAAAACGAAGCAGAAAAAATATCAAACGGGAAATCACCGCCGTAAGTCGGAAATAAGCCCTTATGCCCGAACACTTCAAAAATATTAAGTTCCTGTTCGATGATATTATTTTCCATTAACAAAGATACCGGGCAAACCCTAAATTCATTTTCGCTGACAGGAAGACGGCCGTAATTAATTTTTGGATTCGGCTCGTCACGAAAGATCTGGAGATCATTGGTGATGATCATCTGCTCATCAAATAATTCCTTATTGAAGAAATCAACAATAAAACGAAGACGTTCCGTTATGACAGGGGAATAAAAAAGCATGGATTAAGATTCGTGATTCATCATAAAGAAATTAATGCAAAGCATCTGGTCTGCAATCCTTCAGCAGATTAACCATTTATCTCTTTCTTTCCTTCCAAATCTCGTTAAAAGTTTTAGCCGAGAAATTCAGCGCACCATGGTGTGCTGTCCAGGCTCCAAACATTTTGTTCACCATCCAGTTCTTCATTTTTCCATTGCCAGTGTTCATAAGTTTCCTGTTGAGACTGACTTTCTTCCAAAGTTTCCAGGCAACATTTTCTGCGAAAGAACCATAACCACTCTCAACTGCTTCATGCCTGTTCTCCAGCAGCAGTTGATGCAGATTGATCTTGACAGCACATACTTCCGTACAATTTCCACAAAGCGTGGAAGCATAACTCAGGTGCTTCCATTCTTTCATATCGCGCAAATGAGGCGTGATCACTGATCCTATCGGTCCGCTATAGGTAGTTTCATAAGCATGCCCGCCAATATTTTTGTAAACCGGGCAAGCATTGAGACAGGCTCCGCACCTGATACAATACAAGCTTTCACGCGTTTTGGGATTTGCCAGAATATTGGTTCTGCCAGTATCGAGCAGAATCACATACATCTCTTCGGGACCATCTGTTTCCCCCGGTTGACGTGGGCCGCTCATGATGCTGTTGTAAACAGTCATTTTCTGACCGGTTCCAAATGTCGCCAGCAAGGGCCAGAACAATGCGAGATCAACAACGGACGGGATCACTTTTTCGATACCAACAACAACGATATGAGTTTTTGGCCAGGCGGAAGTCAATCTTGCATTACCTTCATTTTCACTCACGGCAATTCCGCCAATATCACTAACGATAAAATTAGCACCGGTTATACCAATCTCGGCTTCTACGTATTTTTTCCGCAGGTTGTTGCGCGCGATAACAGTTAACTGCTGTGGATTCAAATTCGGTGCAGTATGAAGTTTCTCGTAAAATAATTTCGCAACATCCTCCTTGCTTTTATGCATAGCAGGAGTTACAATATGATAAGGAGATTCGCCATCCAGCTGTTGGATATATTCTCCAAGGTCAGTCTCTACACTTTCAATATTATTTTGCCCAAGGAAGTCATTGAGTTTGATCTCTTCAGTGACCATACTCTTGCTTTTGACAATGGATTTGCAATCTTTGGCTTTGCAGATCTTAAGTATTTCCTGCAGCGCCTCTTCTGCTGTTTCGGCCCATATCACTTTTCCACCCCTGCGCGTAAATGCAGATTCAAAATCTTCGAGCTGGCTGTCAAGATTTTCAATGGCTCTCCATTTTAAATTCTTTGCTTTTTCCCTGGCCTGTTCAAGGCCCGCGTATTGCATTTTGCCTTGTGGTACCGAAGCATTGTATTTGCCAATATTGAAATTGATTTTTCTGCGATGCTCAAGATCGGCCGATTTAATGGTGCTCTTGGCAATAAAAGATTCTGCATTCTCACCCATACCCTTTAGCATTTATTTTAAACCATCACCATTGTTTTCCTTTGCTTTTTTTCTTTTCGCTACTTCTTCAAGCACTGAATAGAACTCTTCCCCGAATTTCCTGATCAGCGACTCCTTAAGGAACACATACACCGGAACTTTTAATTTCTTACCAAGCTCGCAGGCAGTGGCACAAAGCGTATCACGAGGTTCGTAGTTGACATTGATATAACTTCTTGTCTTCTTTATCCTTACCGGAAAAAGGTGACAACTGACCGGTTTCTTCCAGGTGATCTTTCCTTCAAGAAAGGCCTGCTCAATGCCGCATTTTATAATTCCCTTTTTGTCTCTAAGCCCATAAGCGCAAATTTTACCTTCAATGGTTGGAGTAACCCATCCAAATTCCTGCGAATAAATATAGCGTCCGTTTTTCTCAATTTCGGCGATTCCCTCTTTGGTCAGATATGGCTTTACGATATTGTAGATCTTATCCATCTCGGCGAGTTCCGCCTTTTCGAGCGGTGCGCCTGCATCACCATCTTCACAACAGCCCCCTTTGCATTTATTAAGATCACAAACGAATTGTTCGTCAATGATCTCATCGCTGAACAGCACATTTTCTATGGCAATCAAAATCTCATCATTTTTGGCAAAGCTATATAAAGTTTTTCCTGCATACTGGGGGCTATACTCATTTCCACCTGAAGGTGTTGATGAGGTGTTTCATATCCTGTTTCAGGAATTCATTGACGACTGACAAAGAATCTTCATTTGGAGTGGCATCGAAATAGAGTGCTCCGCGAAGAAAATTCTTAACCGAGTCACTCACAAGGAACTGGTTTGAGGTGGCGGCATTTCCCCCGATCTTAAAGTAAATACCGGTAATTCCGTTGGCTGTAGTGAAGGCGCTGTCTTCTATGGAAGTCGCCTTGTAGGTGTGCTTGTAGGTTAACGTGTAAGATCCAGTCAGCAACCTGTCAAAAGTATTCAGCCCGGCAGAGTCAGCGTACACACCGTCCTTTCTTTTCACTTTGTAGATCGTTGGCCCGCCTATAATGTTGTAACTGATATAGATCTTGCCGTTAAAACGAGGAAAATCAATATTCAGCCAGTAAGGGTTTTCAGGCTTGTCTGCAAAAAATGTGGTGTCGCTGATAACTACCCCGTAAACAGGATATTCAAAGGAATAAGGGAAGCCGGGCCTATCAAACAAACGATAAGCTTTCCCGGGAAAATCAATCTTGTAATATCCGGTTGGCCGTGGGGTATAGTCGCTATTGCAGGAAACTGCCGCAATAAGAACCAGGGCACTGGAAAAAAGGAATATCAGTGTTCTCAGTCTCATCTAGGCAGTAGATTTCTTACCAGTGGCGGGAGCAGGACTAAATTCAACCTTTATTTTTTGCACACGATTATTGGCGACCTCCTGTACTGTGAATGAATAATCTCCGTACCGGATTATATCATTTTTCTTTGGAAAATCTCCGGCTATTTCAAGGAGAAGTCCACCCAGTGAATCACTTTCGCCGCGAACCTTATCAAAACTGTCAACCGGCAATCCAAGCATTTTGCACACATCATTGATCATCGTCCGGCCTTCAAAAACATAATTGTTTTCATCGATCTTTTTATTGGCGCTGTCTTCGTCGTCGAACTCGTCTTCAATCTCACCGATGATCTCTTCAAGAATATCTTCCAGGGTTACGATGCCACTGGTTCCTCCAAATTCATCCACCACGATCGCAAAATGTACATGCTTAAGCTGGAATTCTTTCAGCAAGTCTTCGATAAGTTTTTGCTCATGAACAAAATAGGGAGGGCGGATCAGGGAATGCCAGTCGAAGTCGGGCGTCTCGATATGCGGTACCAGGTCTTTGGTTTGCATGATACCGACGATATCGTCTAGACTGGATTTATACACGGGAAGCCGGGAATAATGCAGGTCGCGGATAGTATTGATGAGATCGGAATAACTGGTTCCGAATTCGATCCCATTGACTTCC
This sequence comes from Chitinophagaceae bacterium, assembly GCA_039922795.1. Taxonomy (GTDB): domain Bacteria; phylum Bacteroidota; class Bacteroidia; order Chitinophagales; family Chitinophagaceae; genus JADCRZ01. Next base: position 12,063 of record JBDTEB010000109.1, on the reverse strand, counting down.
ATCCTGGTGCGCATCACCTGTTTTACGGTGATCTGGCCAAAGTTAACGATACCTTTCAGAATATTCTTTTCTTCCTCGCTGGCGTCGTTATTGGTACTCAGATCGATCGCATGGTCCAATTCTTCGAGACTGTAATTCGAGGCGCGTTTTCCGAGAAATTTCTCTACACTTTCAGAAAGGCTTACCAGCCAGGTGCTTGCCCTGCGAAAAACGTAATGAACGATCTCAACAATAAACGCGCAATTGTAGGCAAACCTGAAATTATTCTGTGTTGCCCACACCTTTGGCAATACTTCACAAAATAGCAAAAGCACGCTGGACACCACGATCACCTTCAGGAAAAAATCCAGCAACCGAAGCGATGTTATCTCCGGCATCAGCTCATTAATAATAAAGTTGGACAGGATGATAATGGAAATATTGATCAATGTATTTGCAATCAGCATTGATGTGAGCAGCAGTTTAGGCTCTTCCAGTAGGGTAACTATGCGCTTCCAGCTTGACCCCTGTTTGGTTTTCAGCGTGTTGATGTCTTTATAAGTGAGAGAGAAAAATGCCACCTCGGCACCGGAAATACAAAATGAAAGGATAACCAGGAGAAGAATAATGATACCAACCAGAGTTGTTCCCTGCACGTTAGCGGCAAGAAAGATTCTGGGAAACTGCACATTAAGAAAATGATACCCTGTGATATGCACCAAAACGAAATATTTTTTGTGGTTAAAGAGAAGCGGCTGCCCGGATCCATAGAAAACTGTGGCTCAGCCCTTCCGGTAAAAATAAGAGATTCGTTAATTAAAATGGCAGATCATCGGAAGATTCGCTGATGGGTGGAATATCAGCCCCCGGGATCCCGTCGATATTTTCTGACGGGTTATTGTTTGGCCCACTCATTTCATTTCGTTTATCCAACATGATCAGGTTATCCCCCACCACCTCTGTAGCAAATTTTTTATTGCCTTCTTTATCCTCCCAGCTTCTTGTTCTCAGCCGGCCCTCGATATAAACAAGGCTGCCACGGTGCAGATATTTCTGGGCAAGTTCGGCAAGCCCTCTCCAAAGAACAACGGTATGCCATTCCGTTTGAGAAATAAGTTTTCCAGCCCTGTCCTTAAATGTTTCAGTTGTGGCGAGAGAGAATTTGGCAACTGCAATATTGCCCTCAAGATGTTGTACGTCAGGATCCTTCCCCAAATTTCCTATCAGCATTACCCTGTTAACGCCCCTCATAACAATCATTTGAATTTTAAAATCTTCTAAAGATTCGAATCTATCTTAAAGTTAATTTTTTTCAACAAGAACAGGAATAAAAATTATTAAGAGTTTTGCTTGTTAGTCATTGATAATCAAATATTTATGAAAGTCTTTCCTTGTGGGGACATGCAAGAAAACGGGTTATGATTTTTGGGAATGCATATCGGTTGATCTCTTCTTCCGAAACCCGTTCGAAGCCTTCCACCGGCAGGTACGGATTTGCCATTGTTACGCTGATGAACTGTGCGGATATCGTTTGATGGGTAAGTTGCTGCAAAAACGGCTCAGATATATCGCTGATAAACAAATACTTTTGACCCAGGGATTTAGCGGTTTCGATAATCACTTTGTTGATTTCCTCCTCCTGAAGTGGAGCTGGGCACTCATGAAGATAAAATTCGAAAAGGTTTTCCCAGATATCGCCTCCTTTTCGTTTCCTGAGAAAAACATGATCGCCCGATTTAAGCAGCAGGTAATAAAGCCAGCGCTTCTTTTTCTCAATTTTCTTTCCTTTGACCGGCAGGTCATTGACAAAATTCTGTTTAAAGGCTTCACAATCCTCCTGTTGAATGCAGGTTTGGCAGAGAGGCTGCCTGGGCTTGCAAATTGTTGCGCCAAAATCCATGAGCGATTGATTGTAGGCCGCAGGATTTTTTTTATCGAGCAGAGACTCTGCAAGAAGGTTAAATAATTTTCGTCCCTGGCTAGTCTGTACCGGTGTCGAGATCCCGAAGTAACGCGAGATAACCCGCAATACATTTCCGTCTACAACAGCGTGGGGCAATCCGAAAGCAAAAGAAGCAATAGCTGCGGCAGTGTAAGGCCCGATGCCTTTGAGTGCCGCAATATTTTCATACGAGTCAGGGAAACTTCCGTTTAATTCAAACGAAATGTAACGGGCAGTGGCAATCAGGTTTTTGCAACGGCTATAATAGCCAAGACCTTCCCAGAGTTTGAAAACCTTTTCCTCCGGGGCAGCAGCCAGGGCATCTATATCAGGAAACGCCTCAATAAACCGGTTGTAGTATGCAAGGCCCTGTTCAACTCTCGTTTGCTGGAGAATGATCTCGCTAAGCCATATCCTGTAGGCATTCTTTTCTCCCTTCCAGGGCATTAGTCTGAAATTAGCGTCTCTGTTCCACTTCAAAAGCTTTGTTGTAAACGGCGCCTTCATAAAACAGATGCAGGATAAATTAATGTTGAACTTGAACCTTCGCCCGGACAAGATACCCGAGGGAAAGAAAAAATAACTTATTAAGGCGCGGAAAGTTCGAAATATTTGGTCGAAAAGGTTTGTCTTTGACCGATATCTTCCAGAATACTTGCATTTGTTTAAAAAGTTTTTTTATTTTAAAGTTCTGAAACTGTGCGATTTGCAATATTTTTAATTAACCCTCATCATTATTACACCATAATCTCCCTAAACAATGAGAAAAGCCGACCTCATCAACCAGATTTTTGAAAAGACCGGGATCCCCAAAGTAGATGTGCTGGTTATTCTTGAAACCATGTTCAAAGAAGTAAAAGACACCTTGGCACAGGGCGAGAATATTTATATAAGGGGTTTTGGAAGCTTCATCACAAAAAAGAGGGCAGCCAAGGTTGGAAGAAATATAAAGAAAAATGTTGCCGTAGATATACCAGAACACTATATTCCTGCCTTCAAACCGGCCAAAGAATTCGTTCAGGAAGTCAAAAAACTTAAAACGGTTAAACAGGATCAGTCAAACCCGGAAGAAGAGATGTAATTTCGCGGTTTAATAAAGAACCGTGAATAAATCGCAAATACTGGTCATCTCCGGAGGTGTCATTTTAGTTCTGGCGCTATTTTTCTTCGGACGCACCGTGGCCCACAAATCCGATATTGCATCCGTGCAGTCTGAACATTCCGACACACCCACTTTTGATATCAAAGCCTTGTTGGCTTCTGAGAAATCAAAGCTGAGTCTTCCCCAACAGACATACGTCAATTCTCTTGAATCTTCCGTGGTGAGAGGAGATGTCAAAATTCAGCAGACCCGCATTTTTCGCCAGCTGGCCGGGTACTGGAAAGACAGTGTTCAAAGCGTCGAAGCGTATGCATATTATACAGGGGAGGCTTCCAAGTTGGAAAATTCTGAAAAAAGCCTCACCTTTGCTGCCCAATTATTTTTGAATAATCTAAGAAGGGTGGGTGATCCTGGAATAAAATCGTGGATGGCCTCAGAAGCTAAGGATCTTTTTCAGAAAGCTTTGTTGATAAATCCTTCTAACGATTCTGCAAGGATCGGGCTTGGAAGTGCTTACATTTTCGGGAGTTCTGCGGAGAACCCGCAGGAAGTAATGCAGGGAATTCAGCAAATCATCAAGGTTTCACAGAAGGATTCATCCAATATGTATGCCCAGTTGATGCTTGGTTTGGGTGGTGTTGTTTCCGGACAGTATGAAAAAGCTATTCCCAGGCTGAAGAAAGTGCTGGCTTTTGAACCGGGAAACCTGGAAGCACTGCTGACAATCGCGGAGGCTTACGAAAGGAGCGGGGACAAGGAAAATGCGAAAAAAAGCTATGAAACTGCCAGGAAAATGATCACCATGCCTGAAGTATTGAAAGAAATTGATCACAGAATTCAACAGTTAAAATAATTTTTACAAATAAAATAGCACTCAATGCCTTGCGGTAAAAAAAGAAAACGTCATAAAATAGCGACCCATAAAAGGAAAAAAAGACTTAGAAAGAATCGCCATAAGAAAAAGAATAAATAGATCTGTTCTTCCATTTGATTTAGAATACCGGAGGCTGTAGATGCCTTCGGTATTCATTTCCCGAAAGGCTAACCTTCTAATTGCTTATTAATTCTGCTGCAATTGTTTTCCTGACCGGTTACAGAGAGCTTCTGATTATATCTTACCCCTTCCTCTCCGATCAGGCAGTACGGTTGACATTAAATGTGATTTTGCTTGAACAAAGAATTAATTATAAATGCAGCCCCTCAGGGTGTTGAAATAGCGCTACTTGAAAATAAAAAACTGGTAGAACTGCACAGTGAAAAGGCGGATGCCAGCTTTGCTGTAGGAGATCTGTATCTTGGAAAAGTTAAAAAGCTTATCCCCGGACTCAACGCAGCCTTTGTTGACGTTGGTTTTGAGAAAGATGCCTTCCTTCACTATACTGATCTTAGTCCGTATGCCAGGTCCCTACTTAAGTTTACCCAGGCCGCTATTAACGACACCAGGCCCAATGGTTTAGACTTTGGTAAGTTCGAGGTTGAACCCGAGATCATCAAAACGGGTAAGATCAACGAGGTGCTTGGAGGCAAACCGAACATCCTGGTGCAGATTCTTAAAGAACCTATCGCAGCCAAAGGTCCAAGACTTAGTTGTGAAATCTCCCTTCCCGGCAGATTTGTAGTGATAACCCCTTTTAACGATATCGTAGCTGTTTCCCGGAAGATCCATTCCTCCGAGGAGAGAAAACGGCTGCAAAAGATCGTCGAATCCATCAAAGCTAAAAATTTCGGGGTCATCGTTAGAACGGCGGCAGAAGGAAAAAACATCACAGAACTGCGTGAGGACCTTGATGCATTGGTACTCACATGGAGCATCATCCAGAAAAATCTTCATAACTCAGTTGCGCCGGCCAAAATACTCAGCGAACAAACCAAGACCACCAGCATCCTCAGAGATCTTCTTAATGAGGATTTTAACCGGGTTGTAGTTAACGACCGCAACCTGTTCAATGATGCAAAGAACTACATTCAGAAGATTGCTCCTGAAAAAGCGGATATCGTCGCTTTCCATCAGAACGGCTTTCCCATTTTTGACCAGTTTGGTGTCACAAAACAGGTTAAAGCCGCTTTTGGCAAAACAGTTAACCTCCCTAGCGGTGCCTACCTGATCATAGAACATACCGAGGCCCTGCATGTTATCGACGTAAATAGCGGTTACAAGAGTGTGAGCAATAACCAGGAGCAAAATGCTCTGGAAACTAACCTGGAGGCAGCCGATGAGATTGCCCGTCAGCTCAGGCTTCGCGACCTGGGTGGCATAATTGTCGTGGACTTTATAGATATGAAGCTTCCGGACAATAAACGGAGATTGATAGAGGCCATGGAAGACCTTATGCGTCCGGACAGGGCTAAACACGCCGTGCTCCCAATTTCCAAATTTGGAATAATGCAAATCACCCGGCAGCGCATGAAGCCGGAATTGACCATTAATACTACCGAAATCTGTCCCAGCTGCGGCGGAACGGGAAAAATCTCATCTACCCTGGTTCTCGAAGACGAAATCGATAAAAACCTCAATTATCTCATTACTCATAAGCACTCGAACCTGACCCTTGTGGTTAATCCGATACTTCATGCCTATCTCACCAAGGGGCTTATCTCAAAAAAACTGAAGTGGAGGTTTAAATACCGTCAGCGGATCAAAATCAGGGAAAATACCAATTATCATCTAACTGAATTCCACTTTTTTGACGATCGCGACGAAGAGATCAAATTATAATTTTTCGTTGCTAATCAGCCATAAAAGCGGCTATTTATTTGCCCGGATCAGGCAGCTTGCAAATGCGACTTTTTGTCAGTAAGTTGTTTTTGAAATTTCATTTTAATGATTGATAGTCAGAGAATAAGATAACACAAATATTTTCAATAGCCTGATTATCATTACTTTATCATTAGGTAATGTTTACCTGACAGAGTCGAAAGTTATTCACACTAAGAAAAATTAATTTTGTTTTGTGACTCTAATTAGTAATTTAGTGGAAGAATTTAATGGGTTAGTAAGTAAAGGGTCAATCGAAAGATTGGCCCTTTTACTTTTGAGAATAGTCTATTCTCCATTACATTTTTCTGGTCGCTATCCTGGGTTGCCGTTTTACATCTTCTTTCTTTTTAAAGGGTCATTTCACCCGTTGAATTTATTCATGCAGCCTTAACTTTACCCGATGAGTAAAAGCAGGTCGGCATTTATTTGTCAGAATTGTGGGTATGAATCTGCGAAGTGGGCCGGCAAATGTCCGTCGTGCGGACAGTGGAATACATTCGTTGAAGAAGTTATTCAAAAGCCATCAGCAAACTCCAAAGGCATCTGGGATGATTACAAAGAGAAACGTTCTGGGAAAACTGTTTCATTGAATGACATTACGAGCATTGAAGAAAAAAGAATCCAGGGATGCGACAGTGAGTTAACGAGGGCACTCGGTGGTGGTATTGTTCCCGGAAGTATCGTATTGGTTGCCGGTGAACCGGGCATTGGGAAATCAACATTGTTTTTACAAAATGGTCTTCAGCTATCGAGTGTCGTTACCTTATACATCAGTGGTGAAGAAAGTGAACAGCAGATAAAAATGCGCGCGGACCGACTGCAGATAAAGAATGAAAATTTTTATTTACTTACGGAGACATCGACAGAGATCATTTTTCAGGAAATAAAAAAACTGAGACCGGACCTGATCATTATAGACTCTATTCAAACATTACACACGCCTTCGATAGAATCTTCCCCTGGCAGTGTTTCACAAATCAGGGAGACAGCGGCAGAGTTTCAGCGATTCGCAAAAGAAACCAACACACCGGTATTTTTAATCGGGCACATTACAAAAGATGGTACGATTGCAGGTCCGAAAATACTCGAGCACATGGTTGACACCGTGCTGCAATTTGAAGGGGACAGGCATTATGCTTACAGGATTTTGCGAACATTAAAGAACAGGTTTGGAAGCACGGCAGAATTGGGAATTTATCAGATGAGCGGAGAAGGAATGAAACCTGTAACGAACCCAAGCGAAATATTGATCACTCAACGTGAAGAGCAGTTGAGCGGCATAGCTATCGCGTCCACCATTGAAGGCCTGAGACCGCTGTTGATAGAAGTGCAGGCACTGGTGACACAATCTGTTTATGGCACACCGCAAAGAACCGTGAGTGGCTTCGATTTAAGAAGACTGCAATTGTTACTTGCCGTGCTGGAAAAAAGAGGAGGCTTTCATTTCGGAGTAAAAGACGTATTTCTAAATATCGCCGGGGGATTGAAAATTGAAGATCCTTCAACCGATCTGGCGGTACTTTGCGCCTTGCTGAGTTCATTCGAAGACGTGGCGCTGCCGATGCATTGCTGTTTCGCGGGAGAGGTCGGACTAAGTGGAGAGATAAGAGCAGTGAATCGTGTTGAACAGAGAATCGCGGAAGCGCAGAAGCTGGGATTTGAAAAGATCATCCTTTCAAAATACAACCAGAAGAGTTTACTCAAAAGTTCTTCCAATATCGAAGTAGTACCTGTAGGCAAGGTTGAAGAAGTTTACCAGTTACTTTTTTGATGCTGGCTTGTAAATGGAAATAATCTGCATCGATAGAGGTAACTACTTAATCTTTGGCTAGATGAAAACACTTTCACCGGGTTTTTCAAAGGTTCTTAAAAATTTGATTGGACTCTTTTACCCCCATCTTTGTGCAGGTTGCGGAAGAGAGATCAATGACGGGTCTGCACCCCTTTGTTTTACCTGTGTTCATCAGTTGCCCGTGACTAATTTCAGTGACTACGCGGGCAACCTGGTAGAAAAAATCTTTTGGGGACGAATACCACTTGCCGCTGCCAGCAGTTTCTGTTATTTTACGAGAGATACCATTGTTCAACACATACTGCACGAGCTAAAATATAAAGGGAATAAGGCAGTGGGGAAACTAGCCGGAAGAATGATGGGTGAATCATTAATCACGTCTGGCAGGTTTCAAGATATTGACCTGGTAGTTCCGCTCCCTCTTCATCCACGAAAAGAGCGCATCAGGGGTTTTAACCAGGCACAGATTATTGGGCAGGGCATATCAGAAGTAACAGGTTGGAAGATGGAAACTAACCTGGTGATGCGGAAAAGTTTTACAAGAACACAAACGCAAAAAACCAGGATCGAAAGATGGGAAAATATGAAGGATAAATTTGAATTAAAAAGGGAAGTGCATCCGGGCAAATTACATGTACTGCTCATAGATGATATCATTACCACAGGTGCGACGCTGGAAGCCTGTGGCATAGAAATTTTAGCAGCGCAGGAAACAAGGTTGAGTATTGCAACCTTTGCCTACGCGATCAAGTAACTTATTGAAATGAAACTGTTCTGCTATTTGATGCTCATCATAATAATACTGCATTCGTGCAGCAAGGATTCATTTATTTCATCAAAGGAAGCAAGCATTTCATTTTCTTCCGACACCATCCGCTTCGATACGGTGTTTACAACCGTAGGTTCCATCACCCAGTCTTTTAAAATCAAAAATGATAATAACGAGCGATTGCTGATAAACAGTATCGTCCTGACGGGCGGCCAGGCGTCTCCATTCAAAATGAATGTTGATGGTATTTCGGGAACAACGATAAATAATATAGAGATAGGCGCGAAAGACAGTTTGTACGTTTTTGTTTCCGTGACATTGAATTCGAACACGAACAGCGTTGCTTTTATTGTACAAGACAGTATACAGGTAACATTCAATGGCAACCAAAGATTTGTACAGCTGGAAACCTGGGGAAAGAACGCAAATTTTTTAAAAGAGCACGTCGTAAGAGGCCACGAGACCTGGAATTCCAAATTGCCGTATGTGATTGTCGGAGGATTGATTGTTGATTCCAATGCCGTGCTCACCATCGAAAAAGGCTGCAAAATTTTTATGCATGCCAATGCCCCGATTATTATCGACGGTACATTACAGGTTAATGGTGAAAGATCAGACAGTGATCGCGTATATTTCCAGGCAGACAGACTCGATGCTCCCTACAATGCTTTTCCGGGAAGCTGGCCTGGGATTTATTTTAGAGGAAGCAGTACAGGAAGCGTATTGAATTATGCGATCATCCAGAATGCCTATCAGGGCATTGTTGCCGAAAAACTGCCAGGTGCAGGCGGGTATAAAGTTGTCATGAACCAATGCATTATCAACAATATTTATGATGCAGGCATCCTGGGCGTGCAAACGTCAATCCAGGCCACCAACTGTCTCATCAGTAATTGTGGCAAAAATATCCAGTTACTTTATGGGGGTAATTATCTTTTTAACCATTGCACGGTGGCAAGCTACTCCAGTACATACATGCTTCATAAAGATCCTCTTGTGGCTATCAGCAATAATACCGGGCAAACAGCGCCTGTACTGGTGGCCGACCTGCGGGCGATCTTCAGGAATACGATCTTCTGGTCGGACGGTGGAGCGGTAGAAGATGAGATCCCCGTTTCAAAAGCCGGGGCAAATCCATTCCTCCTCCAATTTGAGAATTGCCTGATCAAGGGTAAGACTGACCCGGCAAACTCGATCACAACGAATATGATAAGAAACCAGGAGCCGTTGTTTGACAGCATAGAAGTTTCCAGGCCGTTCTACAATTTCCGGCTAAAAACCAATTCACCTGCTCTTAACAAAGGAGTGGCCACCCCCATAATGCTGGACCTGGACGGATTACAACGCCCGGTGGGGATTGCTGACATCGGCGCTTATGAAAGACGATAGATTCGTAGAACAATATCGCTCTGAAAAGAGTTATATTCGTGTTCAAACATTTTTAAAACGAGCATTATGATACGATTGGCAATTCTTTCTGTGATGTTGATAGCTGCTGTGTCCATCTACGATTTTAAAGTACCGGGTCTGGACGGATCATCAATTAATCTTGCGAAATACAAGGGAAAGAAGATCCTTATCGTGAACACAGCTTCCAAATGCGGCTTTACGCCTCAATATGCAGAACTGGAAAAGTTGTACGAAAAGTACAAAGACAAACTGGTTGTTCTTGGTTTTCCTGCCAATAACTTTGGTCAACAGGAGCCTGGCAAAAATGTCGACATCCAGGAATTCTGCACGAAAAATTATGGTGTAACTTTCCCTATGACCGAGAAAGTTTCTGTGAAGGGTGATGATATTCATCCCCTGTTTAAATACCTTGTCGCTGAAGCAGCAAAAAAGGGCATCGAAGATCCTATCAAGTGGAATTTTACCAAGTTCCTGATTGATGAGAAAGGCCAGTTGATTACTGTTTTTCCAAGCAAAGTGACACCGATGAGTGAAGAGATTACGAAATATCTGAATTAGATCTACCCGGAGCCTCATAATATCAACAAAGCGATGAAGCATTTCATCGCTTTGTTATTTTTGGGTATTAAAGGTTTCAAACAATGCAGTTCAAAGATATAATAGGTCACACTGAAGTATCGCAACACCTTATAGACATGGTGCAGCGGAACCGACTGAGCCATGCGCTGCTTTTTCTTGGAAAAGAAGGAAATGGCGGACTGGCGTCAGCACTGGCTTTTGCGCAATATGTTGTTTGTGAAAGAGTGCACACCCATGAAAGTCATTCTGCATCACTTTCAGCCAAGCTTGGTACTGGAAGTCTTGAAGAAGATGTTTTAGATGAACCGGCCTTTGACAAAAAAGACTCCTGCGGAGTGTGTAGTGCCTGCTTGAAGGCCAGCCAGTTTATTCACCCCGATATCCACTATTCATACCCGGTATTTCCAAAAAAGCCGGGTGACAAGCCAAAAAGTACAGATTTTATTCAGGATTGGCGCAGTTTTCTGAAGGCGCAGCCTTACGGGAATGTTTACGATTGGCTTCAATTCATCAGTGCCGAAAACAAACAGGGGAATATTACGGCTTTCGAATGTAATGACATCAATCTTAAGCTATCTCTCAAGAGTTTCGAGAGTGATTTCAAGATCCTCATCATGTGGATGCCGGAATATTTGGGCAATGAGGGCAATAAACTGTTAAAACTGATTGAGGAGCCTCCGGCCAATACACTTTTCATTTTCGTAGCTGAAAATGAATCCTTGATTCTGCAGACCATACTTTCCAGATGTCAACTAGTAAAGATTCCCCCGTTCAGCCTGGAAGAAATCGATGCCTCACTTGTAAAACATTACGAGACGGGTCCGGCACTCGCCAAACAGATCTCGATGATCAGTGAGGGCAATTACAGGGAAGCCTTGCAATTGCTTCTGCATGCCGAGGAAGACTGGCAACTGCTGCTGCGCGAATGGCTCAATTCCATGCTTAGGACCGGCCCTGTTGCCCAGGTGAAATGGGTGGAAGAGATCAGTAAGCTCGGAAGAGAAAAGCAAAAACAGTTTCTACGCTATTTTAATCACATTCTTCACCTGAGTATCAAGGTTCGGTTGCATGGCGATACGGCAGATCCTGCCAAAGGAAATAAGGATACCGATTTTATGTTACGGCTGAATAAGATCGCAGGTTTGGCGCAACAAGAAGCTATTATCAATCTGATCGACGAAGCAGTATGGCATATCGAAAGAAACGCCAACTCCAAAATGCTCTTTCACGCGCTTACGATCAGAATCTATCATGTGGTCAGAGACAATGCCCTGATATCTGCCTGGCGATAGTTGGCATTTTCGATGTGCAAAACTTTCTTGGATAATACATTATATTTGTGATAGGTCCTTAAACCGGGGATTTGGTAAATGGATAGAACGGCCATATCGTGATTATGTTGATGGGAAATGGCCGTAAAAACAAAGTTGGCTTCCTGAATTTATATATATGGGCAAAGATCCTGATCCGCGCCCGCTGTTGAAAAGATTGCCAAGCCTACGGAAGTGACTACTTCCGGATGATCTGTCGTTTACCCATTGATTATCTGAAAAGTTATTATACATATGGGATGTGAAAGCTGTGGAACAGGAAAGCCGGGTGGTTGTAAGAGTAACGGTGGTTGCAGTACAGGTGGTTGTAACAGGTTAAATGTTCATGATTGGTTGCTGAACCTGCCCTTTGCAGACCCGGAAAGCAACTGCAAAGTGATTGAGATGTCTTTTAATCAGGG
>JBDTEB010000108.1:0-4987 GCA_039922795.1 Chitinophagaceae bacterium | reverse complement strand
TTTTTAAAGAGACGCTGGCTTAGCCCTGCTTGTGAAACTACTGAACACTATGCATTTTTTGCGCTCGCACCAGGCTCTTTCGCAAGACCGATATTCGCTTCCATGCATTATTTCTTAGTTTAATCATTATATGAACACAGCAACCCCGCCCTACAAACGGCCACTGATCATACTTGTGGCTTCGGCAAGTATTTTTCTTTTCGGGGCGGGCCTAACCACATTGGGGTCGGTCATTCCTGAACTGAAAACGAAATTTGCACTTGACGCCATAGGGGTAGGCGCCATTTTCAGTGTATTGCCGTTGGGTATTCTTGGCGGTTCCCTGTTGTTTGGTCCGATCGCAGACCGGTTTGGATATCGCCTGATGCTTGGGATTTCCTGCCTGCTGATCTGTCTCGGATTGAGTGGAATTGCTCACGCGGGCTCGCTTTGGATGTTGAAGCTTGCGGTGTTTTGTTTTGGAACAGGTGGTGGCGCCATTAACGGCGGAACCAGTGCAGCAGTATCTGACATCAGCGAAAGGAAAGGAGCAGCGCTGAGCCTGCTCGGTGTATTTTTTGGCCTGGGCGCCCTGATTCTACCCCTGGTTTTCGGCGTTGCCCAGGGCCATTTTACCAACGAATCAATTATTACTGTTTTAAGCTGGATATCTTTCTTTACCGCTGTAGGAATCTTCTTCATTCCATTTCCTGCACCCAAACATCTGTCAAAATTTCCCCTGACCGAGGCAGTTGGTCTATTCAAAAATAAATTACTGTTACTCATTTCATTTTTTCTTTTTTGCCAGAGCAGTTTCGAAGGCATTATTAATAACTGGACAACTCTTTATCTGACCGAGTACCTTAATCTTCCTGTTGAAAAAGCATTATTTTCCTTATCCGTTTTAATGATGGGTATTACATTGACAAGACTCATTACGGGAACTGTTTTCCGTAATGTTGACCAACAACCGATTATATATTGCTCGCTATTTTTACTTTTTGCGGGAACGCTTCTGCTTCATCTTGGAGGTACATTTCCTTTAGCTGCTGCGGGTTTATTCCTTATGGGAAGCGGGCTCGCGGGCGGCTTTCCGATTATGCTGGGCTTTGTTGGAAAAAAATTTCCCGATTTGTCTGGTACCGCATTCAGCTTCGTGCTTGTCATTGCGTTATTTGGAAATATGGTCGTCAATTATTTTATGGGGATAATTGGAAAACGATACGGCATCGTACAGCTGGTAAGTTTTTGTTATGCAGAAATAGTACTGATGACCATTATTTGTTTTTTTATCATCCGGAATTTGAATGCCAGTAAAACATCCTCCTAATATTTTATTTTTATCACGACTTCTTTTTGCGCCGGATAAGAAATACTTGCTTTTTTGAAGGAGGGCGGACCCAATATCCCCATTACATTATTTGAAAAACCATAGCCTTCTTTCGGGATTCCGAAGGCACGGGTATCCATTTTCATATTGTCATTCTCATCATGCAAAACTGCGATGGCATAGTTACCCTCGGTAATATTTGCAAAGACGAGGCTTGACTTTCCATTTTTGATTTTAGCTCCCGTAGTATAAACGGCATCTGCTGTGATTTCCGGAAAGCCTTTTGCTGAAGCAAATACGCTGATTAATACTTTACCCTTATCGCTACGCAGCCCTGTTACTTCAATGTTTAAGACCTTCTGGGCGGACTGTGCCTGTACTAATGAACAAACCATCAATAAAATCAATAGCGTCAGATTTTGTTTCATTCTCTTCATCGTAGTTAGCGGTTTTATAAAATTCATGCTTTACACGGCTCCATACAATTTTAATTCCCTCAAAGAAATTTATAATTATGTACCCGTCTCCTGATTTTTATACCGTTAAAATACCGTTAAAACAAAATAATTAAGGCGCAGTAACGCCCTTGACAGGTGAATGAAAACGACAACCCATAGTGCAGTGTTTTATCCTTTTAGCCTTTTGAATTAAATAGTCTTATCTTCGCCGTCAATTTACTTTACCAATTTTATTACAATGGAGAAAACAAAAGGCACCGTTAAGTTTTTCAATAGTGAAAAAGGATTCGGTTTTATCAGACATGATGATTCTAACAAAGAAACATTTGTACACGTTAGTGGCTTAATCGACGAAATCAAAGAGAACGATCGTGTAGAGTTCGACTTGAAAGATGGTCAGAAAGGACCAAACGCCATCAACGTAAAATTGATTGGATAAGCCTGATATAATTTAAAAGCTATTGGCCGGACCTCGTTCCGGCCTTTTTTTTGTACCACCGGCACGTTGTCCCCTGGTTTTACTCTGCCAACTCCTGCTAAATTTGCGTTCGATTATCTGCTGATCATCGCATCATCCCGCAATGAGCAATCCGTTAAAAAATATACCTGAACTGATCGTGGTGGGCGCTGGCCCGGGAGATCCTGAGCTGATAACCCTAAAGGGCCTGAATGCACTTCGCAGAGCCGATGTGGTGCTCTACGACAATCTCGCCAACAGGGAATTACTCTCCTTCACCACTGCTGAATGTGAAAAAACCTATGTAGGAAAATTACCTTACGGCGAGTACACACCGCAGGAAACCATTCATGCATTAATCAAGGAAAAGGCACTGTCCAGGGGGCTGGTAGTGAGATTAAAAGGGGGCGATCCTTTCATTTTCGGTCGCGGCTATGAAGAAATACTCTTCGCCAGGAGCGAAGGCATCACCGCCTCGTTTATTCCCGGCATTACCACGATGCAGGCCTCCGGATTTGAAAATATTCCCCTCACTCATCGCAATATAAGTGAAGGATTCTGGGTGATGACAGGTACCAGGAAAGATGGTTTACTATCAGATGATCTCAGGCTGGCGATACAGAGCAAAGCGACTGTAGTGATTTATATGGGTATGAAAAAACTCGTGGCCATTGCTGCGGTGTACATAGAAGCCGGCTCCGGTCATCTTCCCGCTGTGGTGATACAGCACGCCACCCTGCCCCTGAAAAAAGTGGTAAAGGGTTTCATCCGCGACCTGCCGGCCCTGGTCGAAAAACACCAGCTGACGCATCCTGCCATCATAATCATCGGTCCTGTGGCGGATCTGCCGGCATGATCTTTACCAGAACTATAATCTATGAAATATAATTTGTTGGGCCGGTCAGGTCTGTCCGTTAGTGAGATTGGGTTTGGATGTATGTCGCTTGAACCTGGCGCGCCGGATAGCCAGTCAGTCATCGACATGGCTATCGGGAAAGGCATTAATTTCTTCGATACGGCAGATATGTACAACAAAGGCGAAAATGAAACCGAGCTGGGCAAGCTGCTGGGATCGCGAAGAAAAAACCTCATCATCGCCACAAAGGTTGGCAACGAGTGGCGAAAAGATGGAAGCGGCTGGGACTGGAACGCAGGCCGCGAGTATATAATGGGGGCCGTAGAGAAAAGCCTTCAGCGCCTGAAGACCGATTACATCGATCTCTACCAGCTGCATGGTGGAATGATTGAAGACAATATTTCTGAAACCATCGGGGCCTTTGAAGCGCTTGTTCAGCAGGGAAAGATCCGGTATTATGGCATTTCTTCCATAAGGCCTGAAGTGATCCGCCGGTACCTTGCGCTTTCAAATATTTCAACAGTGATGATGCAGTATAGCCTCCTCGACCGCCGCCCAAAGGAATCCGTGACGGAACTACTTCGTGAACATAAGGTTTCTATGCTTGCAAGGGGTTCACTGGCAAAAGGTCTGCTTGCAGGTAAGCCTGCGAAGGATTTTTTAAACTATACCGCAGAGGAAGTGGCCGTCGCTTCTGACGCCATCCAATCGTTAGCAGGGCGAACAGCGGCAGCGACAGCTATCCGGTTCGTTTTAGATGAACCCGCCGTAGCCTCAGCAATAGTGGGGATGAGAACGGTAAAACATTGCCTGGAGGCCGCAGCAGCCAGCGATGCCGCCGCATTGAAACAGGACGAAATGAACGTCCTTGAAAAATCCGTATCCATGAATTTCTACAAAGAACACCGCTAATCGGAATTTTCACGATCAAGCCTGTTCGAAAGCCATGATGATCTCTTTCATCCATTCTACTTGTATTGGTTGCTGCTCATCCTTTCTCGCCAAGCAACTCATCGATCGTTGTCTCGAATTCCTCTTTAAACTCATCGAAATGCTTGCCTGTTCCGGGCCCGGAAAAACCTGTAAACATCTTTCTCACCCTGCCTGATCTGTCGACAAAGATTGATGTGGGAAATAATCCGAGCTTTTCCAGCTGGGGAAGCGTTTTTTCCGTGAGAAGGGAGTCAGTGGCCGTGACGCCCGTAATGAGGATGGGGTATTTCACGTTAAAACGGTCCCGAAAAGGTTGTAACAGTTTCTGAGAACGGGCAAAATCGGTCGACGTTTCATAAGCGAGAGCTATCACTTCAAATCCCCGATACCGGTTCTTATCGTAATAATCGCTCAGGAAGCTGGTCTCGTCCATACAGTTGGGGCACCAGGATCCCATAATCTGGATCAGTACAACTTTGCCTTTGTATTTTGGATCGCTTATGGAGACCGGGTTATTATCAAGATCTGGAAAAGTGAAATCCAGCCGGGCCTGCCTGGTTTTTAATTTTGTATCTGAATAAACATCTCCCAGTTTAGCGGATGAATCTCTCCTGGCGGTCCAGGTTTCGGCCCTCAGGAAACCTGAATAAAACCGGCCACCGGCAAGACTGTCACCTACCAGTTTTGCGCTGAACAGAAAGGCATGTCCTCCGTCAAATCCTGAAAGAAACATGCTGTCGTTGCTTACATTTCCTTCAAGAAATCGGTAGTCACCGGATGGCGTGAGGAAAGTGCCGGTAAGCCTGGCCCCTTTTTGCACAAATTCCCCAACGGAAAAATTCGTTTTCCCCGTTTTTGCGGTGAAAGTCACCGCCCATCTTCCATTGACGTCAGCCTTTGGAGAAGACAACCCAGTGAATCTTTCCTTGTCGCCGAAGGTGGCCACGAACGGCATGGTAAGATCTGAACTGGCT
>JBDTEB010000107.1:0-11750 GCA_039922795.1 Chitinophagaceae bacterium | reverse complement strand
AATATCTATGAGCTGCCTCATGGTTTTGCCGTGAGCATCGGCATGGTGGCGGCTGCCCGACTTTCAGTAAGGCTCACCGGTTTTCCTGAAGATGAATATGCAAGCCTGGTTAGCCTGTTGGAAAAATACGGATTGCCCGTCAGTTTTTCCGCCGATTTGGAACAGGTCATGAAACTGCTGAAGATGGATAAGAAAAGAGTGAGTGAACACATCAATTTTGTTCTCCTCAATCAGTTGGGCAAGGCAGAAGTAAGACCAGTACCCGTCAGAGATCTTGAAGCCTATATTTCTGAAATTTTTAATTCCTGATTTACACCTTATGATCGTAAGCATTCAGCCAACTGCCATCAGTGGTGAAGTAAGGGCGCCGGCTTCAAAAAGCAGCATGCAACGGGCATGTGCAGCCGCAGTTTTATCTGAAGGAAAAACAAGCATCTTCAATCCCGGGAAAAGCAATGACGACCTGGCGGCGATTGACACCATTACCAAGCTGGGCGCAGTGATAACTCGTTCAGATGAAGGAGCACTGGAAGTGGAGAGCAAAGGGGTTTATCCATTGTCAGGTGAAATAGATTGCGGAGAATCCGGACTGGGAATACGCATGTTCACGCCCATTGCTGCACTCAGCAAACAAAAAATTATGGTTACCGGTAAGGGTAGTCTTATTACCCGCCCGATGGATTTCTTTGATGATATCTTCCCAAAACTGAATATAGGAATCCAGTCTTCTGGCGGCAAACTTCCCCTGGTTATCCAGGGTCCCCTCAAACCGGTTGATATCGAAGTGGATGGCTCGCTGAGCTCCCAGTTTCTTACCGGACTGCTAATGGCTTATGGCGCGGCGGGAGCAAAGAATGTATCGATAAGGGTGAAGGGATTGAAGAGCAGGCCTTATATCGATCTAACGCTTGAGGTTATGCGCATTTTCGGTGTTGCGGTGGAGAATGACCGGTATGAAAAATTCAGTTTTGGAAAAAGCAATTCCGGGTTTCATGCGACCAGTTATACTGTTGAGGGTGATTGGAGTGGTGGTGCTTTTCTGCTGGTAGCAGGGGCAATTGCCGGTCCCATAAAAGTGAAAGGACTGGATCTGCATTCGACCCAGGCCGACCGGGCGGTTATGATGGCTCTCGAACAGTCTGGTGCGAAGATCGAGTATAGAGATAGTTTGATCGAAATAGGACCTGATGAATTGAAAGCTTTCGAATTCGATGCCACCGATTGTCCGGATCTTTTTCCTCCCCTGGTTGCGCTGGCGGTATTTTGTGAGGGTGTAACCCGTGTCAAAGGGGTTTCAAGACTGACTCACAAGGAAAGTGATCGTGGAGCCGCACTACAGGAAGAATTTGGTAAGATGGGGGCGAAAATAAAGATAGAAGGTGACTGGATGATATTGACAGGTGGTTCAGCGCTGATTGGAGCCAAAGTCAGTTCACATCACGATCACCGGATCGCTATGGCCTGCGCCGTTGCCGGTTTACGGGCTGCAGGTGAAATGGAGATCGCAGATGCTGATGCAATCAACAAATCCTATCCAGATTTTTTTGAAGATCTGATACAACTTGGTGCAATGGTAGATATCAAACATACAACTCAGCAGGCTTAATAATTTCCCTGGACGCCGATTTCCGAAGGCCGGGCTTAAACACGAAAATTAAACAGCATATGAACTCATTAGGCCGTCTTTTCAGGGTATCAGTCTTTGGAGAATCACATGGGGAAAGTGTCGGCGCAATTATCGACGGCTGTCCCGCCGGACTTACCCTTCTTGCAGAGGACTTTGTGAAAGATATAGAAAGAAGAAAGGGCGGCATGCAAAAAGGCACCACGCCAAGAAAGGAAGATGACCTGCCAATCTTCAAAAGTGGACTCTTCAACAACAAAACTACCGGTGCCCCGATCACCATACTTTTCGAAAACAACAATACCCGATCCACCGATTACGAAAAACTGAAAGCGTTTCCGCGGCCGGGGCACGCAGATTTTGTCGCCAGTAAAAAATTCGGTGGCTTTGAAGATTACAGGGGAGGAGGACACTTCTCCGGGAGACTGACTGTAGCGCTAGTTGCCTGTGGGGTAATTGCGAAGAAACTCCTGGCGGGCCAGGGCTTTGCGGATCGGATAGAGCCAATGAAGGAATATGTGACAGTACAGTCAGAAATTC
The DNA here is from genome assembly GCA_039922795.1 of Chitinophagaceae bacterium. Lineage (GTDB taxonomy): Bacteria > Bacteroidota > Bacteroidia > Chitinophagales > Chitinophagaceae > JADCRZ01. Next base: position 9,586 of record JBDTEB010000107.1, on the reverse strand, counting down.
TTGAGATTGGTGGAGAGAAGGACCTGGAGAAAGGATTGCAAAAAGCGATCGATGCCAAAGACAGCATCGGCGGTATAGTAGAGTGCAGGGTCAAGGGTTTGCCGATCGGCCTTGGAGAGCCATTTTTTGATTCGGTAGAATCTGCCTTAAGCCATGCCGTTTTCGCAATCCCCGCGGTGAGAGGCATTGAGTTTGGGACCGGTTTCGGGGCCGCAAAAATGTTTGGATCCGACCACAATGACAAGATATTGGATGCCAGCGGAAAAACCTCCACCAACCATGCCGGCGGAATTGTTGGCGGCATTACCAATGGAAATGACCTTGTTTTCAGAATTGCTATCAAACCAACCTCCTCCACTCCAAAGGAACAACAGACCCTGAATGTTGAAACCGGCCAGGTTGAAGGCTTTTCCGTGAAAGGCCGTCACGATCTTTGTATTGCACTTCGTGTTCCTGTAGTGCTAGAAGCAGTAACCGCTTTTGTTCTTGCAGATCTTTTTCTGCTTGAACAACAAATGAAAAGAATCAGCGTCATGGATACCCATGTGGCCCTTTCTTAAATTTATCAATTTTATGCACTCCTTTCTGGTTAACGCATCTCTCCAGGTTCTGCCGGTAGTTATGGATCGTCATCCCTACGAATGGGTCGACGAGGCTATAGATATCATTCGCCAATCCGGTATCAGGTATGAAGTAGGTCCTTTTGCCACTATACTCGAAGGCAGCTATGACGAAGTGATGCGCGTAGTGCATAACGTCAATGAGCACCTGCTCTCGCGGAGCTGTGGTGAATGGATCCTGAATCTCCAGTTACAGGTAAGATCCGATCGGGACATCACCGGTTTGGAAAAAGTGGAGAAATACCTGCATGCTCCAGCTGTTAGTCAACTTCCTATAAATAATTTCGATCTATGATGCTTCAGTCCGTTCGGTATTCTCCATTAAGTGTTATTATTCTGGTGGGTGTCTTCCTGGCATCCTGTAAAAGTTCTTCTGAGCCGCCTGAAAATGACATCGTAAAGGATAAGGAAAAGCTAAGTGTTCACGTCACAACAAACATTGACAAGTTTCTGACTTATGCATCTGACAACAAATCTCAGCTTAATGACTCACTCAGCCTGCACGGACTGGATCTTGTAAAAAAAGTATATGAGATAGAAAAAAATGGTAGTATATGGAGCGAGGATGATGCCTGGAAGCCGATCGCAGATTCTCTTTTTTCAGATATCGAAGACTCGCGCTCATCGGGATTATTTCCCATGGATTATCATTACCATGAGCTCGCTGTGATCAGGAAAGAGTTTGCCGCTGATTCTTTGCAAAGAAGAGATGCTGCCTTGTGGGCGAAGGCTGATCTTTTACTGACTGATGCTTTTTTTGAGATGGCCAGGCACCTGAAACTGGGAAGAATTCCTCGTGACAGCACCACCCTGAGAAATGATTCTCTTTATGACGAAGCCTATTTTCTAAAAACATTTTCTGCCGCCAGGGCCACCGGTGCTGTTTTGCAAACCCTGCATGGTCTTGAACCTGCGTGGCCGGAATATCTCATGGTTAAAGCAGGCATCAGGAGTTTCCTGGATTCTGCGAACTTTAAACGATTCACCTATCTCGATTTTCCTGCGAAAGATTCTTCAAAATTTTCAGAGCTACTGGCCCGCCGTCTTGCGGAAGAGGGAATGTACAACGGCCCAACGCTGCCCGACACTGCGAGTCTTGGCGCGGCGATAAGAAGTTACCAAGCTGCAAAAGACATAAAAGTTACGGGTAAAATTTCCGACGGAATGGTTCGTGTGCTTAATAATACCGACCAGGAAAAGTTCAAACGAATCGCGATCACCCTTGACCGTTATAAGCTGATGCCGGAGAGCCAGCCGCAGTCTTATGTATTCGTAAACCTCGCGGCCTACCTGCTTTACGTGTATGATGATGATACCATTTCACTCACTTCAAAAGTAATCATCGGTGCGCCGAAGAAAAATACGCCTTTGCTGAATGCTTCTATTTCCAATTTCATAACCTATCCGCAATGGACGGTGCCTTACAGCATTATTTTTAAAGAGATGCTGCCGAAGATCCGCAAAAACGTGAGTTACCTCGAACATCAGAATCTGATGATCGTTGACAGGAATGACAGCGTTGTTGACCCAAACCTGGTGGACTGGTCAAAAATGAATGAAAAACATTTCCCCTACCTTATCCGCCAGAGGCAGGGTGATGATAATTCGCTGGGGGTAATGAAGTTCAATTTTGCAAACAAATACAGTGTATATCTGCACGACACCAATGCCCGCGGACTTTTTTCGAGATCTTCCCGGGCCCTGAGTCATGGTTGTGTGAGGGTTCAGAAGTGGGAAAGCCTGTCACGATTTCTGGTAAGGTCAGACACGATTCGATTTCCCACCGATACACTGGCTGCATGGATAGGCAGGCGGGAAAAGCACACAGTGTCAGGATTTCCCCGGGTGCCCTTATTCATCAGGTATTTTACAGTAGAAGGTAAAAATGATCGTTTAATTTTTTACAGTGATATTTACGGGTACGACCGGATCGACAGGAACAAATTCTTTTCCAAAAGGAAAGTTTGAAATTACATAGTTGCTTTACCTTTCTGAAGCTTGCATGAGTTAATTCACCGGTGTCGCCGTAGCGTCCTCGTAAAATTTACGATATGAAAAAAGCAACATGGCTTATTATATTTTTGGCTGGTCTTCTCCATATTACAGGATTTTCGCAAACCAGAAAAAAATCCGGAAAGGCTTCCAAAAGCATCCATTCCGTTAAAAAGAAGAAGCCGGCTAGAAAGTCGGTGGCGCGATTAAAACCCAGAAAAACTTCCAAAGTTGAATATGGTACTGCCAGTTTTTACAGCAACCGTTTTATAGGTAGAAAAACAGCGAGTGGCGAGACTTTCAGCCAGAAGAAACTTACTGCCGCACACAATAGTGCTCCCCTCGGAAGCTATCTGAGGATAACTTCCATAAAGACCAGGAAATCAGTGATCGTAAAAGTGACCGATCGCTTGCATAAACGCAATAGGCGTATCGTTGATCTGACCCGTGCGGTCGCACAGAAGCTTGGTAATTCAGGGAAAGGATTAATAAAAGTCAAGGTTGAATTGCTCGGGCAAAAGAGTAAATAACACATAAGGATTCTTTTGAGGGCATCTGTTCTTCGGGCAAAAGAAAAAAGCAATATTTCAACCTTAGCTGTTATTTTTGTTTACTAACCCAAAAGAGTTTGTTTATGCGTTTTCGCTTTCTGCCATTTGTTGTGTTGATAACAACCTGCTTTTCGACATTTGCCCAGGACATCGCTTCAAAAAAGACCCCTGGAATTGGACTTAATTTCTTCTTTAATGATTTTGGTTCAGCTGCTGCAATAAGGGCGAATCCGCTGGGTTCTGCCATACGGGATAACAAACTTTCGAAAATAAAGGACATGAGTCCCGGTCTCTCCATTACGTTTATAAAAGGAGTTACGACTCATCTTGATTTTGCCACGACGCTGGGTGGTTCCTTTCTGGATTATCCCACTTCTACAGGAGGAACACTGGGCACCGATGGTTTTCTGCTGGAGGGCGATGCTTCCCTGAGGGCTAAAATGTTGTCTGACGAGTTTTGGATTGTGCCTTACCTCTCAGCAGGTGTCGGGGTGTCAAAATACAAGGGTTACTTTGGTGCAACACTACCTGTTGGTGCAGGCATCCAGGTTAACATGTTCAACAATGCCTATATTATCTTAAGCACTCAATACCGGTTGAAAATAACCGATAACGCAAACTATCATTTCGTTCATAGTATAGGCTTTATCGGTGATCTTCCCAGGAAGAAATAACTACCTGTCTTTGGGTGGAGTTTTTTGGTCTTTACTCTTATTTCCAAAAAGGCGATTTAAAAAGCCTTTCTTTCTCTTATCGTCGGTATTTTCTGGTGTTGCGACACCTGCTGATGCAGGTTTTTCTTCAGCAGTTTTTTGCTTTTCTAATTTCTTGTCTTTTACGGCTTCTTTCATCACCTCCTTTTCTTCGTTGTTCAACTGCGACTCAACGGGTACACGGGCGGTATCAGGTTGTGACAGGTATTCGCTGGCATTGCCATTTCCCTGATCAGTACCTTCGGCACCCGGAGGTGGCGCCTGGTCGTTCATGTTCATATAATCGAACATCGCGTCGTTTTTGATGCTTTCAGGTTTGATGAACTTGACGTCCTTTTCAATCCCGAGGGTTTTGTCCCCATACACTTTCTGAAAGAAATATTCGTAGATCGGCATCGCTGCCTTGCCACCGAAGCCTAAACCGCCGGCGAGCCTTATGAACCGGTCATCGCAACCGATCCAGGATCCTGCCAAAAGCTGAGGAGAATAGCCAATAAACCAGGCATCGGAGTTGTCATTCGTTGTTCCTGTTTTACCCCCCATTTCAGCTGCACCGAGGCGCGATCTCAATCCTGCCGCGGTTCCGATGTCAACTGGCCCCTGCATCATTTTGCACATGGTATAGGAGGAGGCTTCGCTGATTACCTGATTGCTTTGCGTGGCAAAACTCTCCAGAATATTTCCGTTTTTGTCTTCAATACGACTGATGTATAATGGCTTGGTGCTGTAACCGCTGTTTGGAAACATGGTATACCCCCAAAGCATTTCATAAAGCGAAAGATCACAGGCGCCAAGGGCTATAGATGGATAGGGTTCGACCTTGGTTTGTATATTGATGCGCTTAAGAAAATCAACAAATCGTTTCGGGGTGACCTGTTTCATGATATAGGCCGAGACTTCATTTACCGACCAGGTAAGACCGCTGGCCATAGTACGGGTTCCGACCCTGCCTTTATCTTTGTTCGGCACCCATCCAAAACCTTCAAAATATTGGGCAGTCTGCTCGCATTGTGTTTCAGGAGTAAAGCCGGCTTCTTCCAATGCTTCGCAGTAAAGAAACGGTTTGATGGTTGACCCGACCTGGCGTTTGGTCTTGAGGTTGGCGTGATCGAATTTATAGGTTTTGAAATCGATGCCGCCCACCCAGGCTTTTACTTCTCCGCTGGTCGGATCCATGACCATAAAGGCTGTTTGCAACATCTGCCTTGAATATCTGATCGAATCATAAGGCGTCATCAGCGTATCCTTGTCCCTGGTAGAACTCCAAGCGAAGACCCTCATAGGCACTTTCCTGTGAAAGCTGGCCCTTAATTCTGCATCACTAAGACCCTGATCTTTTCCATCTTTCCATCGGTCGCTTGCTTTCATTGCCGCTTCGAGAATGTTTTCATGGGTGTTCCAGACCCTGCCGGATTTCACGTCAGACTGTGCGCTCAATACTTTTTGAAGCATGGGAATGTGCCGGTTAACAGCTTCTTCGGCATACAGTTGCATGCGCGGATTGATCGTGGTGTAGATCTTCAGTCCATCCTGGTAGATATCATAAGGATCGCCGGTTTTTGGATTCTTGTGTTCCTTGCACCAGCGTTTGAGATCGTCCCTTACAATTTCCCTGAAGTAGGGCGCAAGGCCCGAATTTTCATCGAGTTTTTTATAATTAAGCTTAATGAGTTTTGCTTTCAGCGTGGAAGCTTCCGAGGGATCGAGGTACCCGTTCTGGGCCATGCGGTTGATAACCAGGTTCCTCCGATCAAAAGCAGCTTTGGCATTACGTCTTGGATTGTACACACCGGGCCCGTTTACCATCCCTATCAGCACTGCGGCTTCTTCGATGTTCAGGCGATCCGGTTCTTTGGAAAAGAACGTACGGGCCGCATTCCGGATACCGAAAACATTGTCGCTATACGGTACGGCATTTAGATACAGCGCGATGATTTCTTCTTTCGTAAAGTTTCTTTCAAGTTTGATAGCGATGATCCACTCTTTCAACTTTTCGATAAATCTCAGCGCAATATTCCTCGAGCCCTGTCCCAGCAGTGCTTTTGCGAGTTGCTGCGTGATGGTGCTACCCCCACCTTCTTTCCCGAAAAGGGCAACTGCCCGTAAAACTGATTTAGCGTCGATACCCGAATGATTATAAAAACGTTCGTCTTCGGTGGCAACCAGCGCATTGACTACATGCTTGGAAATATCCTTGTATTCGACAATACTGCGATTGCCTTTTTCTGTGTAAAATTTGCCCATTAGGGTCCCATCAAATGCGACCACTTCCGAAGCTTCAATAATCGAAGGGTTTTCAAGTTCAGTCAGCGAGGGCATTTTGCCAAAAACACCAAAATTGATCAGGAGAAGCAATAAAACAAAACCACCAAGTCCGTATAAAAAAAATCTCCAAAAAATTATAGTGTATGATTTGGTCTTGGGTGCTGTTTTTTTCATGAATAGTTATTTCTAAAGCTGGTCGGGCTATCCTGTGTCAGGCAATTTTACGTTATTTATACCTAATTGATCAATATAGACCAGGAGAGACAAAACTTTGCCTGTTGGGAATGCAAATATTATACTTGAATGTCATTTGGAACGACTCAGCGGCACAAATAAAACTTAATCTTCCTTGATGAGATTAAAATTTCCCCGGAAATGCCAGCGTCAGAAATTTCCGATAATTCCCCAGATCTTTCGACGCTTTGAGTTTTTCAAGATTTTCATCCGTCATTAACACGAATGAATATTTGGTTGGAGTTAACCAGGGAATGATATCCGTTTTTGTAAACTTGCTTGTATTCTCGATGTAAAGAAGGGCAGCGTTTGCGTTTTCGAAATTTTTCAATACGAGAAACTTCACATCGTCACTCAGAGATACGGAGATCGCCTCAATATTTTTGCTTAAATATTTCTCCCTATTAAATCGATTGAAGGCATTGCGGGCTTCCGTGACGTAAACGGGATCAACCCTGTCAAATACCAGCACCACATTGTGCGGCATGTCTGGCTTGCTGGTGAATCCGCTGAAACTGATTTCCGGCGCTTTGACAATTTTGGCAGAATCCTTCGACTGCGGCGGCACGATGGCAACCGGCAGTTTTGACGCTGTTTCGGGCTTGGGCAACAAGCTAACGAACGGTGAATCAATTTTGACGGCAGGAACTGACTTTTTTGCAATAGTGTCAGGTTTGAGGAGCACTGACGCCAGCGACGTATCGATCTTTTTCTCAGGGGTAATGGCCCTGGCAACCCTTTCTGGTTTAGGTGCAATCGCTACCAGTGACGTATCTATCTTTTTCGCAAAGTTGGTGACCTTTGCGACGGTGTCTGGTTTAGGCGCAATAGCAACCAGGGGCGTATCGATCTTTTTGGGAAGCTTAACTGATTTGGCGATTGTGTCGGGTTTTTGAGCGGCCGGTTTGATGGCTTTTAAGATAGAGTCTGATTTTGGAGCAGGTGTAATAACTGCAATCGGGGGCGACACTTTTACAGAATCCTGCCGTTTGGGCTGAATTCCGGGTTGAGCAGTTTGCACAGCATTAATTTTTGCTCCCGTTGTCTCAGATTTCCTGGCGACAGGCACCTGGGCGGCCCTCACCAATGGTGCATCCACTTCAGGCCGCCGGATTTCCAGTTTTGTAAGATAATCTTCGATTTCTTTTCTTCTGCCTAACACAGAAAGCAGGTTGGCACTCTTGAAATACATCGGTGAGGATGGAAACCGTTGCAAAATCTTGTTTAAAATATCTTTTGCCGTGCTGTCGTCCCGTTCTTTGATGTAATAAATTGATTGAATATAAAGGAGTTGCGGTGTCCAGAAATTTTCGCCATAGGTGCTGTCTGCGATTTTTTTTGCAGCGATGGCTTCAGTAAATTTTCCTTCAATAAAAAGATCGTACACTGATTCATATTTTCTGGTCGCCTTCGCCTTCATGATACTGTCAGGAGACATCGACAGGTTGGTGATGGTAAGCAGTTTTGCAAACTTGCCGTTAGGATAGGCAGAGGCCAGCAGTTGTTTCACCCGATTGGCGTCAGCTGTTTTTCCGATCTTGCCATAACAGTAGGAGAGGTCAAATAAAGCCTCTTCTCTAGATGTGGTACTTGGAAAGATCTCCAGCAGTTTTTCGAAACCGTTGATGGCCGAAGGATACTCTTCAAGTCCGTTCATCAGCATTTTGGCCATATTAAACCAGGCATTTTCAACCGAATCTTTGGCAACCTTTTGCTTCTCCGGGGTCAGGGGGAGTTTCTCTATGAGTGATTCGAAGGTAATTTCCTGACTACTGCTCACGTCAACTGACCTTAACAGGTCATTACCCATCATTTGGTTACGTGCGAGAGCGGAAGGTTGTACGATGGCAGACTGTCGTCTCCAGTTGTCAGCATTGGGCCGGCTTCCCCATTTTGCCTTGAAATCACTAAATCCTTTCGCCTTTGCCGCAGGGTTGGCGAAATACCATTCGGCACTCGTTTTAGAAGAACCGAAAAGATCAGGGGCCACAATACTATTCAACTGGTTGGCAATTACGCCCTTTCCATCTTCATCATCCCTTATGCCCTGTTGTTTGCGCAATTTTTTTACCAGTTGCTTCACAAAGACTTCGCGTTCTTTCTCAGGCATCGCAGCAATCTTTCCCAGGCTGTCCTGTCTTTCAATGATGGCCGACTGCAAAAATATTTGATCCAGCGCAGTTTTGCGTGCAGTAAACATTTTGGCCGCATCAGGAGACATATTCTGAATATCGACACTGTCGTAAAACCGTTTGGCCGGACTAAAGAATTTCTGATCGTAATGTATATCTCCAAGCTTGAGATAAGATATGGTTCTCTGCTCGGGATTTTGAAGTGAGGCATACGCAACGCTGCGAAGAAGAAGGGCTTTTGCTGCTTCAGGCTCGTTTCTTTCCAGCTCGATAACCGCTGCTGTATAAAATATAATGTCCCGGTACAGCGTGTACTTATCCTTTCTGGCCATTTTTACAAGCGCTTCAACTGCCTCGTCGACATCTTTTTTGGTACCGTTGCGATTTTGACGGATCGAGTTAAGCCGGCCATACACTTCCATCAGCGGATCGAGGGTATGACGGATAGAACGATTATAAAATTCCCTGGCCAGGTCAGCATGGCCTGCTCTTTCGTAAAGTTGAGCGATCAGGTACTCCCAACGGGCTCGTTCCTGGTTATTTTCGGCGTTGCCGAGTGCCTGTTCGAGGTGAACTGCTGCACTATCATAATTCTCCTGGTTATAAAAAAAGAGTGCCTGAAGTTCTTCGAGGTCATTGCTGAGCCTCGACGGAAATTGAGGGTCATGCCTTAATGTTTCAATCAATCCTCCGGCTTCGGGCAGTTCGTTTTTGGCGAGATAGGTTTTAACCTGCCAGATCAGCGATTCGTTTCGGCTGGGAGGCCGGCTGAGCATCTTGTTGATAAGGTTCCTGTTTTCTTTGGTAGAAATGGAAAATGCATTGCCTTCTTCCTGATTGCTGCCGATTACTTTATCGTAACCATCTTTTTCCTTCGGGGAAAAAGTGTAGTTCACAAACTGGAAAGTGAGGTAGGCAGAATCCAGGTCATTCCTGAGAAAATAAGCTTTCCCGATCAACAGGTAAAGATTATCTATCCAATCATTTCTGAGGTCATGAATGAGCACCCCTGCTGTAGACTTATAAATGACAGAATCCAGATCGGATTTTGAACCGGCAGTGGATTTCAGACTGTAATT
>JBDTEB010000106.1:0-3828 GCA_039922795.1 Chitinophagaceae bacterium | reverse complement strand
TTAAGAATCATAATAGGCAATACCCGCATCCAGCGCTATGCCATTCGATCTGTACAATCCATAATTCGAATTAATGAACTTCAGCGATACTCCGTAATTAAAATTCTCTATATATTTTCTTGCTGCGGAAACCTGCACTACGTAGTCTCCCGGCCTGAAAGTACCCAGCTCATTTCCGGCAGCATCCGTCTGGGCCAGGCTTCCATAATCAAGGTAATGTACACCGCCCGAGAACGTGGTCGTAATCTTTGGGTAATACCAGGCTCCCATAAGGTGGTAATTACGAATACCTGAATACAATGAATTAAAAACAGCCGTAAACTGCTTATCCATGTTTTCTCGCAGTAGCGCGGGATTGTTAAAAGCCATCCCGACATCATTGCTGATTCCGGACACATTTATTCCACCAAGTGCCGATAACTGTGGGGTGTTGGGAAGTTTCAAAAAATTAAAAACAGCATTGCCTCCTATAGTTTGGGCAGATGTATTAAAGGAACCGGAAAACCACAGCATACTCAGGATTACTTTTACTGTCCATAAACGAGGAGAAATACCGGTCTTCATCTTCATGCAATATAAAGGATCTGATCCGGCAATAAGTCTCGGTTGCTGGCAAAAAAAATCCCCCATAGATATGGGGGAACCTTTAACCCTTAAAACAACCAACATGAAAATCTTGTGTTGTTATAAATAACGTGCGGTAAAAAATAATGTTTAAAAAAAGAAATGTTAAAGAAAAATGCCTATCAGGTAAGCGCCAGATCCAGTACCTGTAACATGTTTTTCACATAGTGGAACTTGAGACCTTTTATGAACGTGGAATCGATTTCTTCAATATCTTTTTCGTTTTGCCAGCAGAGGATGATTTCTTTAAGTCCGGCTCTTTTAGCCGCCAGGATCTTCTCTTTAATGCCACCAACCGGCAGCACCTGACCCCTTAACGTGATCTCGCCTGTCATAGCGAGATACGGCTTCACCTTTCTGCCGGTAAAGGCAGAAGCCAGAGAAGTGAGCATGGTCACACCCGCGCTGGGACCGTCTTTAGGCACGGCTCCTTCCGGAACGTGGATGTGAATGTTCTTCGTTTTAAAAACTGCAGGGTCGATATCCAACTTGCGGGCATTGGCTTGCAGATAGGTATATGCCGTGCTGGCACTTTCTTTCATAACCGTACCCAGGTTGCCTGTAAGCTGCAGATCACCCTTGCCCTCACTCGTGGTACCCTCAATGAAAAGAATGTCTCCGCCAACGTAGGTCCAGGCAAGTCCAACGGCCACACCGGCCATATTTGCCGCCTTGTACATATCATTGTTATATCTTGGTCTGCCGAGGATCTTCTCAATATCAACTGCGGTAAGGGCAGCCTTTACCTTGCCTTTAGTCGCGTAGTCTTTGGCCAGGGATCTCATAATGGAAGCCAGCTGACGGTCGAGTTCTCTCACACCGCTTTCACGGGTATAATTTTCAATGATGCCTTCCAGCGTTTTATCAGAGATTTTAAAACTGACATCCTTCAGGCCATGAGCATCTTTCTGTTTCGGAAGGAGATGCCTCTTGGCAATCTGCGTTTTTTCTTCAATCGCATAGCCACTGAGGTCGATGATCTCGAGCCTGTCGCGAAGCGCGGGCTGGATATTGGAGATATTATTAGCGGTTGCTATGAACAACACTTTGCTTAAATCATATTCGAGTTCGAGGTAGTTGTCGTAGAAAGTATGATTCTGTTCAGGATCCAGCACTTCGAGCAATGCAGAAGATGGATCTCCCCGGAAATCGCTGTTCACCTTGTCGATCTCATCAAGGATCATGACCGGGTTGGATGATTTTACTTTCCTGATCGATTGCAGGATTCGTCCGGGCATGGCGCCAATATAGGTTTTCCGGTGACCGCGGATCTCGCTTTCATCATGCAAACCTCCAAGACTCAACCGAACGTATTTCCGGCCTATTGAATTGGCGATGCTTCTTCCCAGAGAGGTTTTACCGATCCCGGGAGGTCCGACAAAACAAAGAATTGGACTTTTCATATCTCCTTTCAATTTCAGTACAGCAAGATATTCCAGGATCCTTTCTTTGATCTTATCCATACCATAGTGATCCGCATCAAGGATCTTTTTGGCTTTTTTCAGGTCATAAAGATCTTCCGTATAGCTTTCCCAGGGAAGATCGAGCATCAGGTCAAGGTGATTATATATGACGGAGTAATCGGGAGTGCTTGGATGCATCCTCTCTAGTTTCTCAGTTCCTTTTTTGAAAACTTCTTTTGCGGCGGCGGGCCATTTTTTGGTCTCCGCTTTTTTCTGCATATCCTTTACCTCTCTTTCATTGGAATCTCCGCCACCCAGTTCATCCTTGATGCTCTTGAGTTGCTGCTGCAGAAAATAATCCCGCTGCTGCTTGTCCAGTTCGGTGCGGGTCTTGGTTGTTACCTTATTTTTCAACTCGGCAAACTGCAATTCGCGCTGAAGTAATTGCATCAATAAATCCGCTCTTGACTTAATGCTGTTTAATTCAAGCAGTTCCTGCTTATCGCTCAGGTCGGTACTAAGATTACTGCTTACAAAATGAATGAGAAATGCGGGGTTCTCAATATTCTTGAGAATGATTGATGCCTCGGATGGCATATTCGGGGACAGCTGAATGATCTGTGTTGCAAGGTCCTTGATATTCGAAACATACGCTTCAAAGTCCTGATCCTTTGGGGCCTCTTCTTCCGGCAGCACTTCTACGGCACCTTTAAAAAATGGATCTTCAGAAGTAATCGATAATACTTTAAAACGTCTCTTTCCCTGGATAATGATGGTTGTACCGCCATCAGGCATTTTGATGAGCTTGGCGATCTTCGCCACCGTACCGATTGCTTCGAGATCGGAAACCTGGGGGTCTTCTATGGCGCTGTCTTTCTGGGCAACGACACCTACCAATTTGTCAGCCTTGTAGGCTTCAGTAACTGCCTTTATAGATTTGTCTCTTCCAACAGTAATGGGCAGAACCACACCCGGAAACAACACGGTATTGCGTAACGGAAGGATCGGTAATTCAGCCGGAATCTCAATATCAGCGCCATCATTACCCTCGTGTTCGTTGAGAGGAATAATCGGCATAAAATCCATATCATCTTCAGATCTTAAAAAAAAATTCGTTTGATTCATTATCAATTATTCAATGACAAAATAACATCTCTATTCCAACAAACCCAGTTTTAATTGAGAAAGGCTAATGGGTCAAGTTTAATGCCAAGCATTACCATAACCTGCTGTAAATGAAAAACCCCCTTGCGATGCAAGGGGGTCAAACGAACTTCCGGAGATTTTAACTACAATATCCTGAGGCCTATACTAAGTTGAAAGCCCTGATTCTTCCATTTGTCCTGATGGCTTATATCCCCGATATTCTTTAATCCAACCACGTAACGACCACCGATCTTGAAATTGGCGATGTTAAACTGAACACCGCCCAGCATACTAAAGTCTCCGTCGTTAAATGCATTTTTTCCATTTGTGAGCAGGTTGTCCCCCTTATTAAGCAAAATGCCAAATTGCGGACCGGCCTGAAGGGTGAAAAACCTGGTTGGAGAATAGTTCAGGAGGATCGGAATGCTGAGATAGTTAAGCGTTATGTTTTTCAAGTTTACTGCGTCGTAGAGCGTGTCGTATCCTGAACCAACCCTGGTGTTGTACTGGTTAAGTAATACTTCTGGCTGTATCTGTAATTTTTTTCCAACTTTTAAAGCAACAAAGGCTCCCAGACTATAACCATATTTGAATTCATCACTAAAGGCTTTGCCATCTATTTTGGTGACATTGGCACCGGCCTTGATACCAGCCT